>JAHZLQ010000023.1 GCA_022599775.1 Gammaproteobacteria bacterium | reverse complement strand
GCACAACGATTTAGCTCAACCGCCTTGCGGCCAAACCGGAGACGAAACATGAGTGACGCCGACGCCACAGGCCGCAAGGTCGGTTGCAGCGCATTGTTGGGCGCTGCCGCCGACTGTTTTGAGCGAGACGGACACCTCATATACGCGGACCAGGTGCGCTTGGCTCAGCGCGAAATTGAACGGCTGCACGGTCTGATTTCAGATGCGTTGCCAGAGATGGAGGCTAGAACTCAGGGGCTGCGAGAAACATGGCCGGCGCGAGAAATCCTCACAGCCCTGCACCGAAACGAGCGGATCACTGCGGATATGCGCGCAGTTGTCTCGCCCAACGCTTATTAGATGTCAGGGTGACGCCTAATCCGACAATTCGACGTATAACCCAAGCATAAATTCCATAAGTTATTGAATAATAAGGTAAGTTAAATTGTAATTGCGTCAAATTAAACTCTAACCCACTGAATCTACGAAATTTCGTTCCGAACATCTGGGCCCCCGCCGTCGATTTCTGCAATCTAGCGTACCGCTTGGGACGATGGCGAGATATCGCCTGTTCAGGTGACCCGTGCGGCACCGGCCCCTGCGGTGGCCTCAGGGCTTTTGGCCTTGCCCGAACAGCACATTGCGTGACTGCTCATCGACGGTCGGTTGGGTATTGATCGATTCTGCGACGGCGTAGGCACGATGGGTGGCGGGGCGTTCGGCGATCTGGTGGAACCAGCGTTTGAGGTTGGAGAAGTCATCCAGCGATTGCCCCTGTTTTTCGTGCGGAACGATCCAGGGGTAGGCGGCCATGTCGGCGATCGAGTAGTCGCCGGCCACG
Source organism: Gammaproteobacteria bacterium (assembly GCA_022599775.1). GTDB lineage: Bacteria > Pseudomonadota > Gammaproteobacteria > Nevskiales > Nevskiaceae > Banduia. Next base: position 75,018 of record JAHZLQ010000023.1, on the reverse strand, counting down.
AACTCGTATTGGCTCAGGCGTTTGTCGAGCACGCCGTAGAGCCGCGCGGTTTCACGGGTGTAGCGGTCGATGGCGTACGGGATTTTTTCGGGTGCGTACTGACTGAAATGGTGGTTCTGTCCGAGCATCGGGCCGAGTCCGCCGATTTGCCAGTTCAGCCATTCAATCGCCTGGGTGCGTCCGCGGATGTCCTGCGGGATGAAGCGGCCGGTCTTGTCGGCGAGGTACAGCAGGATGGCGCCGGATTCGAACACGGAAATCGCTTCGCCGACGTCGGCCGGGGCGCGGTCGACGATGGCGGGGATCCGGTTGTTCGGGGATATGGCGAGAAACTCGGGCTTGAATTGGTCGCCGCGTCCGATATTGACGGGATGGACGCGGTATTCAAGTCCGGCCTCTTCAAGAAACAGAGTGATCTTGTGCCCGTTGGGCGTGGTCCAGTAGTGCAGGTCGATCATCGGTTCACTCCAGTACCGGGTTGTTGGGGCCACGCGCGTCCGCGGTGCGCAGCGGATCGGGTATGGCTTGCCAGCCGCCGCCCAGCGACTTGTAGAGTGCCACGAGACTGGTCGCGGCTTCGCGGCGCGCTTGGACGAAGCGGTCTTCGGCTTCCAGTTGCGCGCGCTGGGCGTCGAGTACGTCCAGGAAGTCGGACGCGCCGCCGTCGTAACGCAATTGTGCGAGCTGTGCGGCACGTTCGCTGGCCTTTACGGTTTCGCTCAGCAGATCGAGGCGTTGCCGGTTCCGGCCGTAGGCAACAAGCGAGTTCTCGGTTTCTTCCAGCGCGCCCAGAACGGCCTTCTCGTAGCCGGCAAGCGCGCCGTCGGCGCGGGCGCGTGACTGGTCGATTCGCGCGCGTACGTGACCCAGGTCCAGCGCGGCCCAGCGAATGCTGGGGCCGTAGCCCCAGGTCTCGCCGACGCTGCTGCCGGCATCGTCGACATCGTTCACGGCGAAGCCGATTTCACCATTGAAACTGACGACCGGAAACAGCTCGGCCGTGGCCACGCCGATGCGCGCGGTCGCGGCGGCGAGCCGACGTTCGGCAACCCGGATATCCGGGCGGCGACGCAGGAGTTGCGCGGGATTACCGATGGCGGTGAGGCGTGGAAGTGCGGGAAGCTCGCGCGCGGATGTCAGTGCGGTTTCCAGCGCGTCCGGCGTCTGCCCGACCAGGACGGAAATGCGGTGAATGGCGACGGCCACGGCGGTCTCGAACTGGGGAATCGTGGCCTGGGTGGTGAGCAACTGGGAACGTGCGCGCAGTTCGTCGAATTCCGTGCCGCGCCCGGCGTCGAGCCGCGCTCTCACGTAGTCGAGCGTGGCGCTTTGGTTGTCCGCGTTGTTGCGCGCCACCGACAGCTGTTCCTGGGCGCCGCGCAGTTCGAAGTAGCTGCGTGCGATTTCGGCGGCGACGCTGACTTGAACGTCGCGCAGTTCGGCTTCGAGCGCTTCCTCGCTGGCTTGGCTGGCTTCAAGATTGCGGCGGACGCGGCCGAACAGATCGAGTTCCCAGGCGGCATCGAAGCCGCCGCTGTACAGTTCGGTTTCGCGCGTGTCGCGGGATTCGCCGGGGCGCTGATCGGCACTCTGCAAGGCGCGGGTGTAGCCGGCGCTGGCATTGAACACTGGCAGTCCGTCGTAGAACGCTTCGCGCCGCAGGGCGCGTGCTTCATTGAGGTTGGCCAGGGCAATGCGCAGATCATGGTTCGCGCCCATGGCCTGTGCGACCAGCGCGCTGAGCTGGGCGTCGTCGAACTCGGTCCAGAATGCCGCTTGCGTGGCGCCCTGACCGTAGAGTGATGATTGCGCGTTGTGGAACGACGTGGGCGCCGGGGTTTCCGGCGCCTCGTAGTCCGGGCCGACGGCGCAGGCTGAAATCAGCGAAAGCAGCGCTGTTGTCGTCGCCAATGCCATACGTTTCATCAATTGCTCCGGTGGTGTTCTGGCCGCCGCGCTCAGGCGAGCGCGTCGAGCTGAGCGGCCACGAAGGCGCTCAGCTTGGCCTTGGGGGCCGCGCCAACCTGCGTGGCCGCGGGCTTGCCACCCTTGAACAGGATCAGCGTGGGGATGCTGCGTATGCCCAGGGCGGCGGCGGTCTTGGGACTGGCGTCCACATCCAGCTTGGCCACGCGGATCTGCCCGAGGTGTTCGTCGGCCACCTGTTCCAGCACCGGTGCGACCATGCGGCACGGCCCGCACCATTCGGCCCAGAAATCCACCAGCACGGGATGGGTGTGGCTGGCGGCGATCACGTCCTGTTCAAAGCTGCTGTCGGTGACGACACGAATGTTTTCGCTCATGAGAGTTCTCCTATGGGAGGCAGAAGGGCCGGCGCGGGAGCGCCGGTCGTGGAGGTCTTGCGGCGTTCGACGAACGCGCGCACGACGACGTAGAACAAGGGTGTGAAGAACAGGCCGAACAGGGTCACGCCGATCATGCCGGCGAACACTGCGGTGCCCATGGCCTGTGCGATTTCGGCGCCAGCGCCAGTGGCGGTGGCCAGCGGCAGCACGCCGAGAATGAAGGCCACGGAGGTCATCACGATCGGCCGCAGACGCAGGCGGCAGGCTTCCAGCGCCGCTTCGACGCGTCCCAGTCCGCGGGCCTGTGCATCACGCGCGAATTCCACGATCAGAATCGAGTTCTTGGCGGACAGCGCCACCAGAACGAACAGACCGATCTGCGTGAAGATATTGATGTCCAGTCCGCGCAGCAGGATGCCCACCACCGCGGACAGCAGGCACATCGGCACGATCAGGATCACCGCCAGCGGCAGACTGAGACTTTCGTACTGCGCGGCCAGCACCAGGAACACCAGCAGCACGCACAAGGGGAACACGACGCCCAGTGCGCCGCCGGCTTCGACCTGCTGGTAGGTCAGCTCGGTCCAGTCGAAAGTCATGCCGGCCGGCAGGGTTTCGTTCGCCAGCTGTGACAGGAGCGCAATGGCTTCGCCGGAACTGGTGCCGGGGGTCGGCGAACCGTTGACGTCCGCGGACGGATAGCCGTTGTAGCGTTGCACGGCGGTCGGGCCGAAGCTGTCCTTCAGGCTCAGCACCGAACCCAGCGGCACCATGTCGCCATCGACATTGCGGGTCTTGAGCAGCAGCACGTCCTGTGGTCGATCGCGGAATTCCTCGTCGGCCTGCATGGTGACGCGGAAGGTCCGCCCGAACTGGTTGAAGTCGTTGATGTAGTACGAACCCAGATAGGCCTGCAGCGTCTGGAACACGTCCTGTAGCGGAATGCCCAGACGCTTGGCCTGAGCGCGGTCCACGTCCGCGTACAACTGTGGGGCGTTGATGTCGTAGTTGGAGAACAGGTTGGCCAGACCCGGCGTCTGCCGTGCCTGCGCCAACAGGTTCTGCGTGGTTTCGTAGAGCGCCGTGGTACCGCTGTTGCTGCGATCCTCGATCTGCATCTTGAAGCCGCCGGCCGGGCCGAAACCGCGTACCGGGGGCGGCGCCACCGTCAGCACGAAGGCATCGCGGATCGCGCTGAACTTCTGGTTGAGCGCATCGGCGATCGCGGGGCCGCTTTCGTCGGCGCCGCGCTCCTCGAACGGTGCGAGCGTGAAGAACACGATCGCCGCGTTGGAGCTGCGCGTGAAGCCGTTGATGGACAGACCCGGAAACTGCACGGCGTGGATCACGCCGGGCTGCTTCAGGCCGATTTCGCCCATCTCTTGAACCACGGCTTCTGTGCGGCTGATCGATGCCGAGGGTGGCAGCGACACCACCGATACCAGATAGCCCTTGTCCTGCGAAGGCACCAGGCTGGTCGGCGCCTTGACGAAGCTGAAGCCAGCCAACAGCACCAGGCCGGCGTAGATCACCAGGCCGACCGCGCTCATGCGCAGCAGCCGTTTCACGCTGCGCTGATAGCCGTTGCCGGCGGCCAGGAATCCGCGATTGAACGGGCGGAACAGCCAGCCCAGTGAGCGGTCGATCATGCGTTGAAGGCGATCAGGCCTTTCATCATGCGAACGCAGCAGCAGCGCCGCGAGCGCCGGCGACAGCGTCAGCGAATTGAAGGCGGAGATCAGCGAGGCGAAGGCGATCGTCAAGGCGAACTGCCGATAGAACTGGCCGTTGAAGCCGCCGACCAGGGCCGGCGGAATGAACACCGCGCACAGCACCAGCGAGATCGCGACGATCGCGCTGCCGACCTCGTCCATCGAACGGTGCGCGGCCTCGCGTGGCGAGCGCCCTTCCTCGATCGAACGTTCCACGTTCTCGACGACCACGATCGCGTCGTCCACCACGATGCCGACGGCGAGCACCAGCGCGAACAGCGTGAGCGTGTTCAGGGAAAAGCCGAACATCTGCAATACCGCCAGCGTGCCGATGATCGATACCGGCACGGCGATGATCGGAATCAGCGCGGCGCGCCAACGCTGCAGGAACAGCAGCACCACCAGCACCACCAGGGCCACGGCTTCGAGCAGGGTGTGAATCACGGCGCTGATCGATTCGGTTACGAACTGCGTGGTGTCGTAGACGATCGAATAGTCCACGCCATCGGGGAAGTTCTTCTTCAGTTCGACCATGCGCTCGCGCACCGCGTCGGCCAGTTCCAGGGAGTTGGCGCCCGGCTGCAGAAACACCGGCATGGCCACGGCGGACTGGTTGTCGAGCCGGCTTTGCAGCGAATAGTCACCGGCGCCGAGCTCGATGCGGGCCACGTCGCCAAGGCGCGTCAACTCGCCGCTCGGGCCGGTCTTGATGACGATCTCCTCGAACTCGCGTTCGCCGCTGAGTCGTCCCTTGGTATTGATCGACAGCTGGAAGTCGGAGCCCTTGCTGAGCGGCGCGCTGCCCACCGAGCCGGCCGCCACCTGCAGGTTCTGTTCGCGCACCGCCGCGATCACGTCGCCGGGCGTGAGCCGGCGCGAGGCCAGCTTCTGCGGGTCCAACCACACGCGCATCGCGTAGTCGCCGGCGCCGAACAGGCGCACATCGCCGGCGCCCGGCAGGCGCGCGAGTTCGTCACGGACCTGGATCAGCGCGTAGTTGCGCAGATACAGACCGTCATAGCGACCGTCCGGTGAGAACAGGTGGACCACCATCGTCAGGTCCGGCGAACTCTTGCGCGTGGTCACGCCCAGCGCGCGCACCTCTTCCGGCAGGCGCGGCAGTGCCTGCGAGACGCGGTTTTGTACCTGTACCTGGGCGCGGTCGATGTCGGCGCCGAGCTTGAACACCACCGTGATCTGCAGGCTGCCATCCTGCTGCGCCTGCGAGTTCATGTAGATCATGTCCTCGACGCCGACGATCTCCTGCTCCAGCGGCGCGGCCACAGCATCGGACACGACTTCCGGGTTGGCGCCGGGATACTGCGCGGACACCACCACGGTCGGTGGGCTGACCTCCGGATATTCGGCGACCGGCAGCACGAACGCCGCGATCGTGCCGCCGACCAGGATCAGGAAAGAGAGCACGCCGGCAAAAATCGGGCGCTCGATGAAGAAGTGCGGAAATTTCATGGGACGATTCGGTGGTGTGCGGCGAGGCGCTTCAGTTGAATGCGAGTTCGTCGGAATCGGCGGCCGCCTGGGCCGGCGGCGCTGCCTCCGGGTTGACCGTCATGCCGGGACGAATCTTCGCCAGACCGCTGACGACGATGCGTTCCCCCGGCTTGAGGCCGGCGCGCACGATGCGCTGGCCGTGCGCATAGTCGCCCAGGTCCACACGGCGGTACTGCGCGGCGTTGCTCTCGTCGATCACGTAGACGTATTTGCGGTCCTGATCGGTGCCGATGGCGCGCTCGTCGATCAGCGTGGTGGCGGTGGCGCCGCTGCCACGAAGTTGCACGCGCGCGAACAGGCCCGGCGTGAGACGCCCGTCCGGGTTGTCCAGTACGGCGCGCGCGCGGATCGTGCCGGTGGCCGGGTCCAGCGCGTTGTCGATGAAGTCGAGCCGGCCGTCATGCGGATAACCCTGCTCGTCGGCGAGCCCCACGTGCACCGGTGTGTCGCTGCCGCTGGCGTCCGGTCGGCCGCTGCGGGCCGGATTCGAATACTTGAGGTAGGTCTGCTCGTCACCGTCGAAATACACGTAGATCGGGTCGACCGAGACCACCGTGGTCAGCAGGCTTTGTCCCGCCGTCACGTAGTTGCCGGCAGTGATTTCGGCGCGCGAGACGCGGCCGTCGATCGGCGCCAGCACGCGGGTGAAGCGCACATTCAGCGCCGCCGCGGCCACCGCCGCCTGCGCCGCCTTGAGGTTGGCTTGGTTCTGGCTGCGGCCGCTGACGCGCTGATCGTATTCCTCACGCGAAATCGCTTTGGATTCGAGCAGGGTTTCGGCGCGCGTCAGCTCGCTGCCGGACAGCGCGTACTGCGCCTGCGCGCGATCCAGTTCGGCACGTGCTTGATCCAGCGCGGCCTGATACGGCCGCGCGTCGATCTGGAACAGCACCTGGCCCCTTTCCACCAAGGCGCCTTCGGCGAAGCTGACAGAGTCGATATAACCGGAAACACGCGGCTTGAGTTCAACGCGCTCCACGGCCTCGAAGCGTCCGGTGAAGGCATCCCAGTCCGCCACTTCGCGTCGGACCACCTCGCTGACCGTGACTATGGGCGGCGGCGGTATGGCGCTGTCCTGGGAATGGGCCTCGCTGCAACCACCGAGCACGGCGAGCAGTGCGAATCCGCCCAGTACGGCAGCGGCTTTCAACAAAATCCCCACCAGTTCGCTCGCCTGTGATGAAATCAGATGTGTACGGCCTTGCGTTCGCGCTAGCGGCGCGAACGTGGGACGCGAACCTGAGAGGTTTGCTTGAGTGCTTGCCATGTTCAAACTCCCTTGCTGCAAAAACCGTCGGCGGGCAAGGCCGGCGGGTGATCCCGAATTGCGGCGCCCGATGAAAACGGGCGTCTTGGCTAGTAACTGACCAGATCATCAAATTTGTGCGATAATTAGTGACCGGTCAGTAACATCTGCGGTACGTTACTGACCGGTAACACCTGTGTCAAGAGGAGGTTCTTCAAATGAGTGCGAACAAGACGCCAGCAGCGGTGGCCGTTGAAGCCCCATGCAAGCCGCGTGTGCGTGACCGCATCTTCGAAACGGCCTGCGATCTGTTCTATCAACAAGGGATTCGCGCCGTGGGCGTGGATACGATCGCCAGCGAGGCCGGTACCAACAAGATGAGCTTCTATCGAAGCTTTTCCTCGAAGGACGATCTGGTCGCGGAATACCTGCGACAGCAGGTCCGCGAACTTTGGGAATGGTGGGATGAAGTGGTGGCGAAGCACCCCGACGATGCGCGCACGCAGATCATGGATCTGTTCGGCGCCTTCGTGACCAAGAATTGCGATACCGACGTGCGCGGTTGCGCGCTCGGCAACGCCGCGGTGGAGATCCGTGAACATGATCACCCGGCGCACCCGGTGATCCTTGAATACAAGTCCGAGCTGCGAAAGCGTTGGCACTCGCTGGCCAAGCGCACCGGTGCACGCAAGCACGAACAGCTGGGCGATGCGCTGATGCTGCTGCAGGAAGGCGGCATGCAGTCGCGGCTGGTGTTCTGCGGGGTTTCAGGACCGCTGAAGAACGCGGCGCACGCGGCTCAGTCCCTGATCAAGGCGCACCTGGACTGCTGAAGTCCCGAGCTCGGACCGCAGTCGAAACCGGCGGCTGCGGTCAGAAGTAGCGCTTGCGCTTGAACAGCAGCAGCAGGCCCAGCGACAGCGCGGCCATGAAGCCCAGCGCGAAGAAATAGCCGTAGCGCCAGCGCAGCTCCGGCATGTAATCGAAATTCATCCCGTACACACCAACCAGGAAGGTCAGCGGCAGAAACACGGCCGAGAACACCGTGAGCACCCGCATGATCCGGTTGGTTCGTTCCGCGGCAATCGCGAAATGCAGCTGGATCGCAGACTCCAGATCACGCTCCTGAGTGGCAGCCAGCGACATCACGCGCGCCGCATGTTCCGTCAGATCCCGAACCCGCACCGACAGCGGATTGCTGAAACTCTTGCGGGTGCCGCGACGCCACGCGTCCAGCGCCTCGATTTGATCGCTGCACAGGGCTTCCAGCTTGCGCGCCTGGCGGCGGCTGTCGAGCAGGCGGCGCCAGTTGGCCGCGCCGTGTCGCGGCGCCAGCAGCTCATCCTCCAGATCGTCGAAGTGTTCCATCAGCGGTTCGCGCACCGCCAGGAAGCGGTCGATCATTGTGGTCAGCAGCAGATGCGCCAGCATCGCCGGGTCTTTCGGCGACTTCAGCTGCGCTTCGTCGATCCGTTGCTGCACCTGCAGGACGCTGAGGCTGTCTTGCGCGCGCACGGTGAGGAGCATGCGATCGAAAATGAACAGGGCGACATTCCGGATCTCGAGCGGCAGCGGTGTTTCGCAGGGGCCGAGGCCGGCAAATACCAGCATGTCGTAGCTGGGCGTGCCGTCGAAGAACGAACGGTGCGCGGCGTTGAGACTGTCGGAGACGTGGTTGCGCTCGACCTCCACACCCAGTAGCGGTTCGATCAGCGCGGGCCAGTCCGCAGCCTGTTCACGCGGGATGTCGATCCAGAGGAAGCCGTCGTCCGGCAGCGCCTGCGGCGACGCCAGCCGCTGGGGCGGTTTGCCGGAAACGAGGTGATAGACGTTCATGAAAAAACGCCCGGCCCCGTTGCGGGGGGGGCGGGCGTTTCAGAACTACTTCAGCAGGTCTTCGATCGCCGCGCGCTCTTCGCGCAGTTCCTGATCGGTGGCATCCATCTTGCCCCGAGAGAAGCTGTCGATCGGCAGGTCCTTGACGATCTCGTACTGGCCGCTCTTGGTGACCACCGGATAGGAATAGACCACGCCCGGCTTGATGCCGTACGAGCCATCCGACGGAATTGCCATGCTGACCCACTGGCCGTCCGAGCCCTTGGCCCAGTCACGCATGTGATCGACCGCCGAACTGGCCGCGGAGGCGGCGCTGGAGGCACCACGCGCCTTGATGATCGCCGCGCCGCGCTGCTGCACGGTGGGAATGAAGTCCTTCTCGACCCATTCCTGATCGACCAGCGAGCTGGCCGCCTTGCCCTTGACCGTGGCATGGGTGAGGTCCGGATACTGGCTGGCGCTGTGGTTGCCCCAGATCATCAGTTTTTCGATGTCGGTGCTGTGCGCGCCGGTCTTGGCGGCGAGCTGCGACAGCGCGCGGTTGTGGTCCAGGCGGGTCATCGCGGTGATCTGCTTGGGGTCCAGTTTCGGCGCGTTGCTGGCGGTGATCAGCGCATTGGTGTTGGCCGGGTTGCCGACCACCAGGACGCGAACATCGGAATCCGCCTTCGACGACAGGGCCTTGCCTTGTACCGAGAAGATTTTGGCGTTGGCCTGCAGCAGATCGGCGCGTTCCATGCCGGGGCCGCGCGGGCGTGCGCCGACCAGCATCGCGTACTTGACGCCTTCGAAGGCTTCCTCGGCGTCCGAGGTGCCGATGACGCTCTGCACCAGCGGGAAAGCGCAGTCGTCGATCTCCATGATCGTGCCCTTGAGCTTTTCAAGGGAATCCGGAATGTCCAGCAACTGCAGGATCACCGGCTGATCCTTGCCGAGCATGTCGCCCGAGGCGATGCGGAAGATAAGCGAATACGCGATCTGGCCGGCGGCGCCGGTAATCGCAACGCGGACGGGTTGGGTCATTACGGAACTCCGTTCGAAGTGGTGAGTGGTTGCCTGCGGGGACGCGGATTATGCCGCAAACCGGCGCAGTCGTTGATTTCGCGCCGCTGGCGCGGCTTGGTCGCCACAGTATCCGGCGTTCAGAACGTCACGCCGACGCCGAAATAGACGTCCGCTTCGGCCTGTTCCAGACGCGGGTGATCCACACCGTCGTCATGAATGCTCTGGGCGAAGCTGAGGGCGGCCTTGATGCGCTCGCGGTACTCGATGTCCAGGCCGATACCGGCGTCGGCCAGCGTCACATCGTCGTCATCGCGTCGGCTGTGGCTGTAGGCGTAGTCCGCGAAAAGCCTGGGCCGCCACGTCATTCCCAGCATTTCCACGCCCTCGTAGGCGACTTCGGCACGCAGGCTGGCACCTTCGTCGCCCACCGCCACACCGGGCAGATAGGCGTCCAGCGAGTCGCGGCCGCCGAGTACCCATTGCTGTTGTTCGGGCACGATGTCGCTGCTGAACTGCATGTCCGCGCGCAAGCTGTAGAACCAGTGCGCACCTTGCGCGTAGCTGCCTTCGAGGCTGGGCTGCCACAGGAAGTAGTCCAGATCGGCGGTGCTCAACGGCTCGTCGTCGTTGCCGATGCCGTGGCGCAGCTTCAGTTCGGCTTCGTAACCGAGTTCGCTGTCTTCGCCGATCAGCCAACTGCCGCCATAGTTGGTGGACAGTTCCACCGAGTTGTAGATTTCGCGCTGAATGCGCGCGCTGTCATCCTCGGTGTCCAGCGTCTTGCCAGTGCGGTCGATCTGTACCTGCACAGTCCAGCGGCGATAGAAATCAGCGTAGAGCAAGGTCTGCCAGTAGGCTTCCAGCGTGAAGATGCGGCCGTTGATGCGGCTCGCTTCGGGGTCGTCTGGGCCCGGCAGGAACGGCAGCAGGTCGCTGAGATTGAAGCCGTCGTCCTGTTCGAGGACGGCGCTGAAGTCATAGCTGAGATAGCGGGTGTTGAGGCCGAACAGCCCCCAGGTGGAGACGTGTCGCCAGTCCAGACGCCGTTCGTGCAACTCGCCGGTGTCCTCTTCGTCGGAATTGAGCGCGCTGAGGCTGTCGCGCGTACTGGCGACGAAGCGGTCGCCGGAGGCGAGGCCGGCCGAAACCGAGGCATCGACATAGTGGCGGCCGACGAAGCGATTCCCGGGGTTGCCGATTTCGGCGTGTAGTGAGCTTGCGTCGTCCTCGGTGTCGCTGGCGTCGGCGATCAGCCGCATCTCACCCGCTTGGCCGGTGGGCACGAATTTGGGCTGCATCGACAATGAGGCCATGTCGGCGTGCAGGCTCGCCAGGGCGCGGCGGCGTTCGAACTGTGCGTCGGTCAGTGCTCCGACCTGATCCGGGAGGTCTTCGAAATAGCGCGCGACCGGTGCGGGCATCTCCACGGCGGCGACGTGCGCCAGTGTCACGCCGATGAACAGCGTGTCCTCAGTGCTCGCGTAGCTGATTTCGGCAGCCGGATAGCCGGCGCGGTAGACGTGTTGTGCAACGGCGCGCACCACGTCGGATGCGGTTTCGGATCGCTGGATCGGATCGGTGAAGTCGAGCAAGGCGAGTGCCGTGTCACCCACGATATGTACCGCCAGCTTCCCAAGCTGGCCATCGTATAGGGCGCTGCGTCCCTGCAATGCGGACACTTCGGTTTGTACCGGGCTTGGTGGCGGCGGCAGATCGATAGCCATGGTGAAGTTCCCTTTTTTGAGTTCCTTGACGGGGGCGTCATCCCCGTTGGAGCGGGCTTTCGGCTGGCCCGGCTATAGACACGGAAGGACCGGAGCCCGATGGACTCCGGTCCTTTGTCTGGACGCTTGGGTGTCAGACTTACCGTAGCGCTGCGGACTGCAGGCTGAATCGAATGCTCCGCCCTCGCGTCCCTACCGCTCGGCTCGCCTTCGATCAGCCGCCGGTGGTGCTCAGATCGGAATCGCTGCTGTCGGTGTCGCCGAAAGCGGTGGTGGTGTCGTCGTTCGAATCGTTCGACGAGTCGCTCAGTTCCGAGTCGCCCTCGCCGATGTCGGATTCGGCGAACGCCGCGTCACGGTCAAGCATCTCACCATCACCCACTTCACCTTCAGGCATCGAGGTTTCGATACTGCGCGAGCTTGAGCTTTCGGTAGATATGCCTACGCTGGAATCGTTGAGCGCGGCTTCACGATTGGTGCTAGCGCTGCGTTCGATGTCGACGCCCGCATCGCTACGCGAAACCGAGGACGAACGATCGGCGCTGCTGTCGTAGCCCGCCTCGAAATCGCCGGCACTCAATTGTCCGCTCGCTTCACGATTCACCGAGCGACTGCCGTCTTCACTTTCGCGGCTCGAATGGAACTCGCTGCTGCTTTCGACGGACTGTTCCCCGAGCGTACCGCTGGTGCTGGAGCTGAGGTCCACGCCGTCATCGTCGCGCGAAACCTCCGTCTCATGGTCGAGATCGCTCAGGCCGGGCAGAGAGTCCTGCAGCCCGCCGTCACCGGCATCCATTTCGGAGAGCTCGCTGTCCTCGGCTTCGGATCGCGCATCACTCAAGCGGGACTGTGCATCATCCGCCGAGTCTTGCAGCTGCTCGCGCAGGTCGCCGCGCGATTCCATGCGCTCGGCGCGCGCATCTTCAAAGTCGGAGCGCAGTTCGCCGGTACGGTCGCTCAAGCTGCTGTCGGCGTTGCCACCGAGCTCAACCGAGTCGGCACCCTCGGATTCGGTGCCGAGCACGTCGCCAGCGAAGACCGGTGCGGACATCAGACCGAGCGCGATGATGGCCGGCGCGATGATTGGGGTCGTTTTCTTGTTCATGGGATGAACCTCCTTGTCGGGGACTTGGAATGTGTGTCTTCCGATGGGGTTCACCCTAAGCCGGTGCTGTGAACTCGCCCTGAAAAAACCTGTTCAGCTCTACGGGCTTGGCCTGTGAGTCCTTGAGGCGTGTGAGTGTGATCGTCAATCCCGTCATTCCACGGTCCGCGCCGCGGGAACCCGGAATCCACGCCGGATCACCGAATGCCGCGTGGAGCCAGGATCAAGCCGATTGCGTGCGCTATCGGCGAACGCGTTGCCGGCCACCGCCATTGTTGCCACCCCGTCGCGGCGCCCGATTCGGGTCGCGCGGCCGTCGTGGTGCGCTCACGAAGTCCTTGGGCATGATGTCGTCGACACCGGTCATCACCGGGATGCGCGCACCCAGGTAACGTTCGATGTCAGGCAGCGAGTAGACCCAGGTTTCGCAGCACAGCGAAATCGCGTCGCCCTCGGCGCCGGCGCGCGCGGTACGGCCGATGCGGTGCACGTAGTCTTCCGGATCCTGCGGCAGGTCGTAGTTGATGACGTGGGTCACGCCATCGATATGCAGGCCGCGCGCGGCGACATCGGTCGCCACCACCACTGGCAATTCGCCGCTCTTGAACTGTTCGAGCAGCTTGAGCCGCTTCGGCTGCGGTACGTCCCCGGACAGGGTGCTGGCTTCGAACTGGTTGGCGCGCAGGGTGTCTTCCACGTGCTCGGCGGTGCGCTTGGTGTTGACAAAAACCAGGGTGCGGTTGGGCGCGTGGTGTTGCATCAGGCCGACCAGCATCTTCAGCTTTTCGTCGTTGGCGACATGGATCAGCGACTGGCGCACGCGGTCCGCGGTGAGCTGTTCGGCTTCCACGGTAATGCGCGTCGGACTGTTCATGTGCTCGTAGGCGAGCTCCATGACGCGGTGCGACAGCGTGGCCGAGAACAGATGGTTGCTGCGCTGCGTAGCCGGCGGCATGCGTCGCAGCATGAAACGGATGTCGCTGATGAAGCCGAGATCGAACATGCGGTCGGCTTCGTCGAGCACCACCACTTCGATGTGGCGCAGCGTGTAGACCTTCTGCTTGAGGTAGTCGATCAGGCGGCCCGGGGTGCCGATCAGGATGTCGACCCCGGCCGACAGCTCCTGGCGCTGCGATTCGTAGCCGGTACCGCCGTAGACCACCGCGATCTTGAGGCCGGTGTTGCGCGCCAGTTCTTCGGCGTCCTTGTGAATCTGCACCACCAGCTCGCGAGTCGGCGCGAGAATCAGCGATCGCGGCGCACCCGGTTCGCCCTTGGCAGTCGATTTCAGCAGGCGGTCGAGAATCGCCAGCAGAAAGGCCGCGGTCTTGCCGGTGCCGGTCTGCGCCTGGCCGGCGACATCGCGTCCGGCCAGCGCCAGGGGCAGGCTTTTGGCCTGGATCGGCGTGCAGCGGTCGAAGCCCAGAGTCTGGAGATTGGCGAGCAGCCGGGGGTCAAGATTGAGCTGCTCGAAGCGTACGTCGGATAGATGGTCGTCTTGCATAGGTTCTTTTATGGGCGGGAGCGCTTGCAATGCGGCGCCGGATCGGCTCCAATAGCCGCAACTCCTACGCCGTCCCGTCGCCTGTCGCTCGATTCAGACCGAGGCAAAGCGGTTGAACGGCTGCATCGCAATCCCCAAGAACACCATCATAACAGCCCAACAGTAGCGCCCGCGGCCCAGCCGCGCTGTTGCGTACTGAGGGATCAGGATTAGCGAACCAGTAGATTGCGCCATTCGTTTGGCTTTCCTTTGCGTCCTTTGGAGTAATCCGATGAGCGAAAACATTTCCGCCGTGACCGATGCCAGCTTCGAGCAGGATGTCCTGAAGAGCGACATTCCCGTCCTTGTGGACTTCTGGGCCGAATGGTGTGGCCCATGCCGCATGATCGCCCCGATCCTTGATCAGGTGGCGGGCGAGAACGTCGGCAAGCTCAAGGTCGTCAAGCTCAATGTCGATGAAAATACCGAAACGCCGCAGAAGTTCGCGATCCGCGGCATCCCCACAATGATCCTGTTCAAGGATGGCAAACCCGCCGCTACTCAGGTGGGAGCCGTGCACAAGGCACAGCTCACCGCCTTTGTGACACCCCACGTTACCGCAGCCTAAATCATGAAACCACGTCGTCGCCCTCGTCAGAATCATTCGTTCGATGCCAATGGAAATGGCGGGGACACAGAAAAGCGCGGCAAGCGCGGCGGCGGTGGTGGAGGTCCTCGTCCCGCCCCGATGATGGGGGATGACCTGACCGAAGAAGAAGAAGCCGCTGCGCTCGCCGTGGGTATGCCCGAGCCGGTCATCGGCCCGGACGGCCAGCCGCTGCCACCGCCGCCGCCCAAGGTTCTCAATATTTCCGATCTCAAGCGCAAGACGGCGTCCGAGTTGCTGGAAATGGCGACAAATCTCGGCATCGAGAACATCTCGCGCAACAAGAAGCAGGACATCGTCTTCCAGTTGCTGAAGGCCGCGGCGCGCCGTGGCGAGCAGATCTACGGCGATGGCGTGCTGGAAATCCTGCAGGACGGCTACGGCTTCCTGCGGGCGCCGGACAGCTCCTACAGCGCCGGTCCGGACGACATCTACGTGTCGCCCAGCCAGATTCGCCGCTTCAGCCTGCGCACCGGCGACACCATCGCCGGACGAATCCGCACGCCCAAGGACAACGAGCGCTATTTCGCGCTGCTCAAGGTCGACACCATCAACTACGAGGCGCCGGAAGTCTCGAAGAAGAAAGTCAACTTCGAGAACCTGACGCCGCTGTTCCCGGATTCGCGATTCCAGATGGAGCGCGGCAACGGCTCCACCGAAGACATCACCGCGCGCATCATCGATCTGGTGGCGCCGTTCGGCAAAGGCCAGCGTGGCCTGATCGTGTCGCCGCCCAAGGCCGGCAAGACGATCTTCCTGCAGAACATGGCGCAGTCGCTGATGGCGAACTATCCGGACGTCTATCTGATCGTGCTGCTGATCGACGAGCGCCCGGAAGAAGTCACCGACATGCAGCGCACGGTGCGCGGCGAAGTCGTGGCTTCGACCTTCGACGAGCCGGCGGCGCGTCACGTACAGGTTGCCGAAATGGTGATCGAGAAGGCCAAGCGTCTGGTCGAGCACAAGCGCGACGTGGTGGTGCTGCTCGACTCGATCACGCGATTGGCGCGTGCCTACAACACCGTGGCGCCCAGCTCCGGCAAGGTGCTCACCGGCGGTGTCGACGCCAATGCCCTGCAGAAGCCCAAGCGCTTCTTCGGTGCCGCGCGCAACGTCGAGGAAGGCGGCTCGCTGACGATCATCGCCACGGCGCTGGTCGATACCGGCTCGAAGATGGATGAAGTCATCTACGAGGAGTTCAAGGGCACCGGCAACATGGAAATCCATCTGGAGCGCCGCATTGCCGAGAAGCGCATCTTCCCGGCGATCAACATCAACCGCTCGGGCACTCGCAAGGAAGAGCTGATGATGGATGCCGGTGACCTTCAGAAGGTCTGGATCCTGCGCAAGCTGCTGCACGACATGGACGAGGTCGGCGCGGTGGAACTGCTGATCGACCGCATGAAGCAGACCAAGACCAACTCGCAGTTCTTCGACGCGATGAAGCGCAACTGAGGCTTCACCGCCCGAAATCAAAAAAGGCGCCTGCGTGGCGCCTTTTTTTGTGGGTGATGCCCGGTGCGACGATCAAGCGCTCGGTGGCGCCGTCGCCAGAATCGCGGGACGCGCGCAGATCGCCCGGTACCAGGCCGCCAGTCCGGGCCGCTTTTCCCGCCATTCATCCTTGGCGAAGCGCAGGTCGAGGTAGGCCAGCGCGCAGACCAGGGACACTTCGCCGATGGTGAAGCTGCCTTCTTCCGGCACATCGGCTTCGGCCGAGTCCAGCGCGCTGTTGACGGCCAGAATCTGCCGCGCGATGACGGCGTTCGAACGCTGCGCCTCCGGCCGGTTCAGCTCCAGGCGCCGGCGGATCGCGGCATCGCAAATACCGTCGCCCAGCACTTGCCGGCGCAATGCCGTCCAGCGTGCCGGACCCGGTGCCGGGAAAAAGCGCGAGCCGCCCAGCGCATCCAGGTATTCGCAGATCAGCGGTGAATCGAACAAGGTGCTGCCGTCGTCGAGTTCCAGCGCCGGAACCTGACACAGCGGATTGATCGCGCGCAGGCTCTCGTCATTCCAGGGATCGACGGTGACACCGCTGATGCGATCGGCCATTCCGAGTTCCTGCACCAACAGCCGAACCTTGCGCGCAAATGGCGAAGTCAACGAATAGAACAGCCTCATCTATGCTCCTTTTCGCGCTCGATGGCGCGCCAACCGATGTCGCGGCGATACTGCATGCCGTCCCACCCGATCTTTGCGACGGCCGCATACGCCTCGGCCCGGGCCGCCTCGACGCTGGCGCCGGTCGCGCATACGCAGAGCACGCGGCCGCCCGCGGTGACGACGCCCTCGTCCGATTCGGCCGTGCCCGCGTGAAACACCTTGACGTTGGTGGCGTGCGCTCGTTCCAGTCCCTGAATCGCGACGCCTTTGCGGTAGCTGCCGGGATAGCCGCCCGCAGCCATGACCACGCCCAGGGCGGGTTCGGGATTCCACGCCGGGGCCGGCATCGCGGCCAGTTTTCCGTCGACGGCGGCCTGAAGCAGGCCGAGCAGGTCCGATTGCAGGCGAAACAGCACCGGCTGGGTTTCGGGGTCACCGAAGCGCACATTGAACTCGATCACCGACGGCGCGCCGTCCGGTGTGATCATCAGTCCTGCGTAGAGAAAACCGGTGAACGGCACGCCATCCGCCAGCATGCCGGCGAGCGTCGGCTCGATGACTTCACGGCGGATGCGGGCATCGACTTCGGGCGTGACCACCGGAGCCGGTGAATAGGCGCCCATGCCGCCGGTGTTCGGGCCGGTGTCACCATCGCCGATACGTTTGTGGTCCTGGCTGGTCGCCATCGCCACGTAGTCGCGGCCGCTGGCCACGATGATGAAGCTGGCTTCCTCGCCGCTCAGAAAATCCTCGATCACGACGCGTGCGCCGGCCTGACCGAGCCTGTCGCCGCCGAGCATGCCGCGCACCGCATCGCTGGCCTCGTCCACCGAGACCGCCACGACCACGCCCTTGCCGGCCGCGAGGCCATCGGCCTTGATCACGATGGGCGCGCCGCGGGCCTTGATGTAGGACAGCGCGGGTTCGACTTCGGTAAACACTGCATAGCCCGCCGTTGGAATTCGATGGCGGGCCAGAAAATCCTTGGTGTAGGCCTTGGAGGACTCGAGTTGCGCGGCCGCGCGCGTCGGGCCGAAGATGCGCAGTCCTTCGGCCGTGAAACGGTCGACGATGCCGAGTGCCAGCGGTGCTTCCGGGCCGACCACGGTGAAATCGACGGCTTCAAGTTGCGCGAGTTCGAGCAGGGCTTCTACGTCTTCGGCGGGGATTGCGACATTGCGGCACTTGGCCTCGCCGGCGGTGCCGGCATTGCCAGGCGCGACCAGAATTTCCCGCACCTCCGCCGACTGCGCCAGTTTCCACGCCAGCGCGTGTTCGCGGCCGCCGCCGCCGATGACCAACAGTTTCGCCACGTTCATGTTCACCTGTTCATCGGGATGGACGACCCGGCGGCGCGGTCGTGGCGCCGGCCAGGAGCGTCCCCAAAAGGGTGCATAGGGTAGCCGATGCCCGGGCCGAACCGCTCCTCAAGCCAGGAACTCGCGCAGCAGAGTCGCAGTCGCCTCGGGGGCGTCGAGGTGCAGCATGTGACCGGCATCCGCGATCACCTCATGGCGGTGGTCGGCGAAGCAGTCCAAGGTGGACTGGCGCAAGTCTGTGGGTGTGGCGAGCACGAACGGTGATTGTGCACCGTCGACCAGCAGCGTGGGTGCCCGCACCTCACGCCAGATCGCCCGGGAATGTTCCAGTTGGTAGGGCAGCGGCGTATTCATCCGGTGTATCGGATCGGCGAGTACCGTGACGCCGCCGCCAGCATCCGGGCGTGACCAGCGACGCGATACCCATTCGGCCCTGGGGCCGGACAAGCGCGGATAGAGCCGGCCGATGATCGCGGCGAAGGCTTCCGCGCTGGCGTAGCGTTTGACGTCCGGTGGTCGCGCCAGCGAGTCCAGCCAGCCGCGATACCGCTTCGCGGCGCCGTCCAGGGGCATGTCCTGCATGAACAGACCATCGAGCAGGGCCAGGCGCTTGACCCGTTCCGGCCGCAGCCCGGCGTAGAGACTCGCGATCTGTGCGCCCATGCTGTGGCCGACCAGACACAAGGGCTCCGAACCGCAATAGTGCGCGACCAGCGCGTCCACGTCGGCGACGTAGTCCGGGAACCAGTAGGTATCACCGCGCCACTGACTGTGCCCGAAACCGCGCAGATCGGGAACGACGATCTGCCAGTGCTCGGCCAGAGGCGCCAACATCGGTTCGAAGGTCCGGGCGGTGTCCGACCAGCCGTGCAGCACGAACAGCCAGGGGCGATCGACCGCGCCGAGGCGTCGCACGTGAAACCTCAGGCCGCGCAGGCGCAGAAACTCGGAACGCGGCGCGCTCACGCAGCGAGTTTGCCCGACAAGCAGACGTCCATCAGCGGCAGACGGTCATTACCCCAGAACATCTGCTCGTCGATGTAGAAGGTCGGCGCGCCGAAGGCGCCGCGCGCCACGGCCTCCTCGGTATTACTCTTCAGTTGCTGCTTGACGGCCGGCGTCTGCACTGCCTCGAGTACCGCAGGCGCGTCGAAACCGTGCTCGCGCAGCACGCTTTCGACGACCTCCGTCTGACCAATGTCCTTGCCGTCCACCCAGTAGGCGCGCATCACCGCCAGTGCCCAGTCGGACGCGCGCTCATCGCCGATCGCGCAGGCGGCGCGCTGCGCCAATAGACTGTTGACCGGGAAGACCTGAGGCCAGTTCAATGGCACGCCGTAGTAGGCCGCCCAGAGCTTCACGTCCTTGAACAGGTACTTGCCCTTGGCCGGAATCGCCGCGGGCATTTTGTTGCCGGTGGCCTGAAACGTCGCGCCGAGCAGAAACGGCTTCCAGTTCAGCGTGGCCTTGTGGCGGTCGACCAGGGCGCCGATCTGGGTCGCGGCCAGATAGGTGTAGGGGCTTGCGGCGTCCCAGTAGAAGTCGATACTTGCCATGCGGTGCACCAAAGTTGAGCAGCTGAAATCGAGTGTTGCATGTGCACCAAGACGGGCACAAGTTATGCTTGTTCCTGTTACCCTCCGAGCGGGGTCAGCGGTGCCGACGGTCAAAGGCGCCGTGCCGCGCGCGGGATTTCAAACCTACAGACCAGAGCCCGGCCAGAGTCCGGACCCAGGGCCATGCCAAGCAGAACATGACGTATTGCGTCGCCATCAAGGTCAATGATGGACTCGTTTTCACCTCCGATACGCGTACCAGCGCCGGGGTGGACGATGTCCGCACCTATAACAAGATGCACGTGTTCGAATACCCCGGGGAACGGGTGTTCGTACTGATGTCGGCCGGCAATCTGGCGACCACGCAGTCCGTGCTGACGCAGATCCGCCGCGACCTCGCGGCGCCGGTAGTGCCGATGAGCCTGATGCTGGCCAAGCACATGTACGATGCCGCCGAGTATGTTGGCTCGCTGTCGGTCAACGCCCAGAAAGGCGTGTCGCAGCAGTCGCAGTTCGGGGGGGTGGACCTGCGCACCACCTTGATTCTGGGTGGGCAGATCGCGGGCGAGGAGCCGGCGCTGTACATGATCTATCCGGAAGGCAATTGCATCGCTTCCTCACCGGAGATGCCGTACCTGCAGATTGGCGAGAACAAGTACGGCAAGCCGATTCTGGATCGCATCATCCACGAGGACACCAGTCTGGAAGACGCCGCGCGCTGCGCCTTGGTTTCGCTGGATTCGACGATGCGATCGAACATTTCGGTCGGTCCGCCGCTGGACCTGTCGATCATCCGCACCGACGGCATGCAGATCGATCAAAAATTGCGCCTGGACCTGGATACGCCGTTCTACGCCTCCCTCAAGGAATCCTGGGCGCGCAATATCGCGGCGATCTTCACCAATCTGCCGCGCTTCGAATGGGAATCGGAAGTCTCGCCGCAGCAGGACATGTTGATCGACGAGATCAAGCCGGATCAGCCACCGGTGCGGCGCATCGTCTGAACGGGGGCGGGTCGCGATATCGCCGCGAACCGTCATTCGGCGTGGCGGCCTGTGAGCTGCCGCCTATGAGCTGAAGTAGCTGCCGGCGATTTCCTGATGCAGACGACCGATCCCGATCTGGATCTCGTCCATGAAATCGCCAAGCCCGGATTCGACCAGGGCGTCGATATCCGCATCGCGCGTCAGCGCCTTCACCCGTTGCAGCGCGCGTTCCACCGGCCGCTTGTTCGGCAGCTGCGGCAGCAGTTTCTCGATGCGCAGGAAATGATGCGTGACCGAGCGCGGGAAGTCCCGGTTCTGCAGCAGATAGCGCAGCACGTGCGGGCCGGTGACCCGCAGGCGCACGTCACGCCGGTACATCTGCAGCCCCGCCAGGGAGCGCAGCACGCTCATCCACTGGATGTTGTCGAACGGACGCAGCTCCTCGCCGTGCGCGGACTGGATCAGACCGGTGGAGCGGACATCGATGATGCGTGTGGTCATGTCCGCCTGCTCCAGGTTGGAGCCGATACGCAGCACCTGAAACGCGACATCGCGCGTCATGCTGGCGTAGATCGCGCCCCACACCGTCAGGCATTGGTCCATCACGCGCGCCAGGAAATCGGCGCGATAGCGCCGGCTCAGCACGCGTTCGCCGCTGCCCTGGACGAACAGGTTGAGGTCGTTGACCTTCTCCCAGGTCTCACGTGGCATGGTGTCGCGCGTGGTGCGCAGGATTTCGCGGGCGCGATGCAGCGAGGTGATCACCGATCCGGGATTTTCGTCGTCGAGCAGCAGGAAGCGCACCACGTCGGTTTCCTCGGCATTGTCGTACAGCCGCCGGAAGTCCTGCTGGCCGCCGACGATGTCCACCAGCGAATCCCAGCTGAACTGGATCTTCTTCGGCAGGTCGAGCATCAGCTGGGTGTTGACGTTGATCAGTCGCGCCGTGCTTTCGGCGCGCTGCAGATAGCGACCGAACCAGTAGATGTCGTCAGCGACCCGCGAGAGCATTAGCGGCGTCCTCCGCGTTGCGATTGTTTTTGAGAACCGCCGGTTCCCGACTGCGCCTGCGTCATCGATTCGTGATCGTCGAAATCGACCACCCAGGTGTCCTTGGCGCCGCCGCCCTGCGAGGAGTTGACCACCAGCGAGCCCTTGACCATCGCCACGCGGGTGAGGCCGCCCATGGTGACGTACGGCTGGTCACGCGACAGGATGAACGGTCGCAGGTCCAGATGGCGCGGCTCGGCCCCGCCGTCGACGAGAGTGGGCGCAGTAGACAGCGACAGTGTCGGCTGCGCCATGTAGTTGCGCGGATTGGACTGAATCAGCTCGCGAAATTTCTCGCGCTCCTTCTTGGTCGATTTGGGGCCGATCAGCATGCCGTAGCCACCGGATTCGTTGGCCGGTTTGACCACCAGCTTGTCGAGATTGGCGAGCACATGCTCGCGGTCCTTGTCGCGTGCGCACAGAAAGCTCGGCACGTTCGGCAGGATCGGCTCCTCGCCCAGGTAGTACTTGATCATCGCCGGTACGTAGGCGTAGACCACCTTGTCGTCGGCGACGCCGGCGCCCGGCGCATTGGCCAACCCGACCTTGCCGGCCCGCCAGGCGCGGATCAGGCCGGGTACGCCGAGGATCGAATCGGGGTGAAAGACCTCGGGATCGAGGAACAGGTCGTCGATGCGGCGGTAGATCACGTCGACCCGCTCCGGGCCGAAGATCGTGCGCATGTAGACGCAGTCATCATCATCCACGAACAGATCCGGGCCTTCGACCAGCTCGATTCCCATCTGCTGCGCCAGATAGCAGTGCTCGAAATAGGCGCTGTTGTAGATGCCCGGCGTCAGCAGCACGATGTTCGGAACATCGCCGCTGCGCGGCGAGAGTCCGGCCAGCATGTCGTAGAGCTGCGCGGGGTAGTCGTCGACCGGCAGAATCGTGGTGGTCTCGAACAGCTCCGGAAACACGCGCTTGGTCACGGCGCGGTTCTCCATCATGTAGGACACGCCGGACGGCACGCGCAGATTGTCTTCGAGCACGTACATCGTGCCGTCGATGTTGCGCACCAGGTCGGAGCCGCAGATGTGGGCCCACACGCCGTTTCCGGTCTTGTGGCCGACGCACTGCTTGCGGAAATTCTGTGAGTCGGCGAGTACCCATTTCGGGAACACGCGATCCTTGATGATCTTCTGTTCGGAATAGATGTCGGCGATGAAGTGATTGAGCGCGGTAACGCGCTGCTTCAGGCCGGCCTCGGTACGGTCCCACTCCGGTTTGGCGATCACGCGCGGAATCAGGTCGAACGGCCAGGCACGATCGACATTGCGTCCCTCGGTGTAGACCGTGAACGAAATGCCCATCACCTTGATCGCGAGTTCGGCGGCCAGGCGGCGCTCTGCGAGATCCTGCGTGGACAGGTCATCCAGGTAGTCGCACAGCTGTTTCGCCGCAGGACGCGGCACGCCCGGCGCTTCGAACAATTCGTCATAGGTGTCCGACTGGTACTTCCGCCAATCGATCGCCATGCCTTACGGCGCTCCTGTCTTGTATGAGTTTTGGACGCGAATCGGATTCGGTGGATCGCATGCCTGAATCGGGCAGTCGCAATGTTCTTGCCACGCGTGCAGGTTCGTCGATCGCAGGTCCATCGATCAGCTTCGCTTGCGCAAATCCAGTGTACACGGGTATTCGCGGTCCACCGCAGGCGGCACGCAGTCGTAGTAGGACGGCGTCTGCCCCTGGCGTTCGAAGCGCGACAATCGCCGCGATTCCGCCTCAAGGCCGTTGATCGGGAAGGTCTCGTAATTGCGCCCGGCCGGATGCGCCACGTGATAGACGCAGCCGGAGACGGCGCGCCGGTTCCAGGTGTCATAGAGGTCGAAGGTCAGCGGTGCGTGCATGCCGATCGTGGGATGCAGGCAGGACCAGGGCTGCCAGGCCCGGTAGCGCACACCGGCCACCGATTCGCCTTCGGTACCGGTGGCCGCCAGCGGCACCGCGCGGCCGTTGCAGGCCACCCAGTAGCGATCGCCATTGAGCCCGCTGGCGCGCACCTGCAGGCGTTCCAGCGAGGAATCGACGTAGCGGGAGGTGCCGCCGCCACCGGCTTCCTCGCCGAGCACCGGCCAGGGTTCGAGCGCATGGCGAAGCTCCAGCTCGATGTCGCCGAACTGCACGGAGCCATGTCGCGGGAAACGGAATTCGAAATGCGGGTCGAACCAGCTGGACTCGAACGGATAGCCGGCCAGTTGCAGCTCCTCCAGCACCTGCTTGAAGTCCTGCCAGACGTAGTGCGGCAGCATGAAGCGATCGTGCAGTTGCGTGCCCCAGCGCACCAGAGGCCGCTTGTACGGCTGCTCCCAGAACCACGCGATCAGCGCCCGTACCAGCAGCTGCTGGGTCAGGCTCATCAAGGGATGCGGTGGCATCTCGAAGCCCCGAAACTCGACCAGACCGAGGCGGCCCGTGGCCGATTCCGGCGCATAGAGTTTGTCGATGCAGATTTCGGTGCGGTGGGTGTTGCCGGTCAGGTCGATCAGAAGATTGCGCAGGATGCGGTCGACCAGCCAGGGTTGGATGGCGCCGCCCGGCTCGGGAATTTCGGACAGCGCCAACTCCACTTCGTAGAGCTGCGAATCGCGGCCTTCGTCGATACGCGGATGCTGCGAGGTCGGGCCGATGAACATGCCCGAGAACAGGTAGGACAGCGAGGGATGGTTCTGCCAGAAACGGATCATGCTGGCGAGTACGTCGGGTCGCCGCAGGAATGGGCTGTCGCTCGGATGCGCGGCGCCGACCACGATGTGGTTGCCGCCGCCGGTGCCGACGGCGCGACCGTCGATCAGAAACTTCTCGGTGGTCAGGCGCGACAGCCGCGCTTCCTCGTAGATCGCCAGGGTATTTTCGCGCAGTTCCTCCCAGGAATGCGCCGGGTGGATGTTGACCTCGATCACGCCCGGGTCCGGGGTGATCTTGATCAGGTTGAGCCTGCCGTCGCTCGGCGCCGGATAACCTTCGATGCGCAGCGGCGCCCCGATTTCGGCGGCCACGTCCTCGGCGGCGGCGATCAGGTCGAGGAAGTCCTCGGTGGTTTCGACCGGCGGCATGAACAGATTGATCCGGCCGTCACGCGCCTCCACCGACAGGGCGGTGCGGACGTTGCCGCCCTGGTAGTGCGCGCCCCGCGGCTCGGGCTTCGGCTGGCGCCGCTCCTCGGTGAGACGCTGTTCGCTGCGCGCATCGGGCTGACCGCGGGACTGCAGAAACGGCTGGCGCGAAGGATCGCGGTCCGGCAGCGGCGGCACCTGCCGCGTCGGGTCGGCGACGACCGCGAACGGATATTCCGCCGCCGGCAGCCACGGCAGGGCGTCCAGCGGCATGCGCAGGCCGATCGGCGAGTCGCCGGGAATCAGCAGCAGATTGCCGTTGCGGAAATTCCAGCGCTCGCTGATCCAGGGGCGGCCCGCCAGCGCCTGCCAGCGCTGCACCGGCAGCACGTAGCCGCGCGGCGTGTCGAGCCCGCGTTCGAACACGCGGGACAGGCGCGCGCGTTCTTCGGGGTCGCCGAGCTTGTTCTTGATCGCATCGACGTTGTTCGGCAATAGCCGCTCGCGATGCATGTAGTAATAGGCGTCCTCGTAGGCCGGCAGCACGTTCTCCGGGGCCACCGAAAGTCGCTTGGCCAGGCCGAGGATGAAGCGCTCCGCCATTTCATTGGTGGCGGATTTGGCGTCTTCCGGCAGCGGCGTGGTCCACATCGGCTTGCCGTCGCCGCGCCAGTACAGCGTGTACACCCAGCGTGGCAATGATTCACCCGGATACCATTTGCCCTGGCCGTAGCTGATCAGGCCATCAGGCGCGAAGCGGTCGCGCAAGCGCAGCAGCAGATCGTAGGCCAGCTTCTGCTTGGTCGGGCCGACCGCCGCGATGTTCCATTCCTCGCCCTGCATGTCATCCAGAGAGACGAAGGTGGGTTCGCCGCCCATGGTCAGGCGCACGTCCAGATCGTTCAGCTTGGTTTCCACTGCCGCACCGAGCGCATCGACATCGGCCCACTGCGTTTCGCGGTAGGGCTGCGTCACGCGCGGCGCCTCGTACAGGCGGCGCACATCCATGTGATGTCCGAACTCGACCTCGCATTCGTCCACGGCGCCACTGATCGGCGCCGCCGAGGCCGGTTCCGGCGTGGCCGACAGCGGGATGTGGCCTTCCGCCGTGAGCAGGCCCGAGGTCGGGTCCAGGCCGACCCAGCCGGCACCGGGGAGGTAGACCTCGGTCCAGGCGTGCAGGTCGGTGAAGTCGAACTCGGCACCGCTGGGGCCGTCCAGCGACTTCACGTCCGGCTTGAGCTGGATCAGGTAGCCGGATACGAAGCGCGCCGCCAGGCCGAGATTGCGCAGGATCTGCACCAGCAACCAGGCCGAGTCGCGGCACGAGCCGGAACCGGCGGTCAAGGTTTCTTCCGGCGTCTGCACGCCCGGTTCCATGCGAATCAGGTATTTGACGTGCTGCTGCAAGGTCTGATTGATTTCGACCAGAAAGTCGATGGTCTTGTCGGCCTTGCGCGGCACCGATTTCAGGTATTTCTCAAGGCGGCGGCCGACACGCGCGGGTCTCAGGAACGGTTTGAGATCCTCCACCAGGGCCTCGTCGTAGCGGAACGGGAACGTGTCGGCGCTCGGTTCCACGAAGAAGTCGAAGGGGTTGTACGCCGCCATTTCGGCAACGAGGTCCACGGTGACCTGGAATTTCGTAACCTTTTCCGGAAACACGACGCGCGCCTGCCAGTTGCTGTGCGGGTCCTGCTGCCAGTTGAGGAAGTGCGGATCGGGTTCGATCTTGAGCGAGTACGACAACACCCGCGTCTTGGCGTGCGGCGCCGGGCGCAGGCGGATGACCTGCGGCGACAGCGTGACCGGGCGGTCATAGCTGTATTCGGTACGATGCGTCAGCGCGACGTGGATGCTCATGGCGAACGTGGATTTCCGTTGCTCTGTGTGTTCGCCCGATTGGCAAGCCAAGCGGGCAGTGCGTGCGCTTCGGCGGACGATGCCTGAGCGCATTGCAAATTGTGCACCACTCGCGGCCGGCACAGTCGCTGGGCGATACTTGCATCATCACTTTAAATGAACATCATGGCTTCCAAACACGCTGCGCTTGAACTCAAGGGGCAAATGCTCTCCGTTACCCGCATCAAACTGCGGGCGGCGGATACTGCGGCGGCAACGGCGCAGTTGCAGGAATGGGCGCGCCAGATGCCGGATTCGGTGGCCGGCATGCCGGTGGTGCTGGATGCCGCCGAAGCGGCCGACCTCGCGGCGCTGCTGGCGCCGATGCGCGACATCGGCCTGCAACCGCTCGCGGTGCTCGAAGGGCCGCTTGGCGAGGCGGCGCGTGAACTCGGGCTGGCGGTGCTCGACGAGGCCAGTCTGGGCGCCGGCCGCGCACCGCGTGCCGCACCGCCGCCGCCAGCGGCGGCCGCGCCGGCCGCACACAAGCCGGCGCGCATGGCGCTGGAACCGGTGCGCTCCGGTCAGCAGATCTACGCCGAAGGCGCCGATGTGGTGGTCGTCAACAGCGTCAGCGTCGGCGCCGAGGTGATTGCGGACGGCTGCGTCCATGTCTACGGTTCTCTGCGCGGGCGCGCCATCGCTGGCGCCAAGGGTGACGAGAACGCCCGGATTTTCTGTCGGCATTTCGAAGCCGAGCTGGTGGCGGTGGCCGGCGTCTATGCCGTCGCCGAGCAGATGCAGGGCAATTTGCGCGGCAAGGCCGTGCAGGTGTTCCTGGATCGCGGCAAGCTGATGATTGAAAAGCTCGACTGACCCCGAATCAAGGGAACCCGCCGGGCACCCGGTCCGAGGCGGGCCCAAACCTTTCCAAGGAGCAGCAGTGGCAAAAATCGTTGTAGTGACGTCCGGCAAGGGCGGCGTCGGTAAAACCACCACGAGTGCCTCGTTCGCCACCGGCCTGGCGTTGCGCGGCCACAAGACCGTGGTCATCGACTTCGACGTGGGTCTGCGCAATCTCGATCTGATCATGGGATGCGAGCGTCGCGTGGTCTATGACTTCGTCAACGTGATCCAGGGCGAGGCGACGCTGCGCCAGGCGCTGATCAAGGACAAGCGCATCGAAACCCTGTCGATCCTCGCCGCCAGCCAGACCCGCGACAAGGACGCGCTGTCCGAGGAAGGCGTGGAGCGCGTGCTCAAGGAACTGGCCGAGGAATTCGAATTCATCATCTGCGATTCGCCGGCCGGCATCGAGAAGGGCGCGCTGATGGCGATGTATTTCGCCGATGAGGCCCTGGTCGTGACCAATCCGGAAGTCTCCTCGGTGCGTGACTCCGATCGCGTGCTGGGTCTGCTGTCGAGCAAGACCCGCAAGGCCGAAAAGGGCGAAGGCCGGATCAAGGAACATCTGGTGCTGACGCGCTACAACCCGGCGCGCGTCACCAAGGGCGAGATGCTGTCGGTGGAGGACGTCACCGACATTCTGGCGATTCCGCTGATGGGCGTGATCCCCGAGTCGCAGGCGGTATTGACCTCGTCGAACGCGGGAACCCCGGTGATCGCCGACGATACCTCGGACGCCGGCCAGGCCTACAGTGATCTGGTGGCCCGCTTCCTTGGCGAAGACAAGCCGATGCGTTTCCTGAGCGCTGACAAGAAGGGCTTGCTGGGTCGATTGTTTGGAGGCGCCTGATGGACTGGCTGAAACTATTCCGCAGTGACGACAAGAAAGGCGCGTCCGCCTCGCTGGCGCGCGAGCGGCTCAAGGTCGTGGTCATGCATCAGCGCGAAGGCCGTGCCAACGGACCCAACTGGTTGCCGAATTTGCGCGAGGAGCTGCTGGGCGTGGTTCGCCGCTATATCCAGGTGGCCGACAGCGCGGTGCAGGTCAATGTGCAGCGCGAAGACGGTTGTGAAGTTCTGGAGATGAATATCGTCTTGCCGGACAAGGATTGAACTTGTCGGCAGTCAGTCGGTCGCAAATGAGGGGGCAGAGTGATCTGCCCCTTTTTCTTTTTGCGAAACAGGAGATTCAGATGCGCAAGCACCTCACTGTCGGCATCGTGCTGGCGAGCCTGGCCACCGCGCCATTGGCATTTGCCCAGCAGCAGGAACCGGCGTCGCCGCAATCACCGATGACTCAGACCCCGCAGGTCACGCCCGTCAGCGAGGCGGAGATCGACCAGTTCGTTGCTTCCGCGCAGGATGTGCGGCGCATCAATGTCGAAGTCCAGCCGAAGCTCAAGGCCGCCGGAGACGCCCAGGCACAGACCGAAATCAAGCAGGACGCCGCCGAGGACATGAAGGCGGCAATCGAGGACAACGGACTGACCGTGTCGCGCTATCAGGAAATCTACCTGGCCATGCAGACCAATCCCGAGGTCGCGCAGAAGGTCCAGTCGCAGCTCAAGACGCAGTAGCCGGACCCTCGGCAGGCTTCGCCCACATGGCCTTGATTGCGCGTCGGCGATAAGCTGGCGGCTTCTGCGGAGCTCCCTGATGAAGCTGCTCGTCAATATCGATGTCGACGATCTCGGCCGGGCCGAAGCCTTCTATTTGCAGGCGCTCGGCCTGAGTGTCTGCCGGCGCTTCGGCTCCAGTGGCGTCGAACTTCGCGGTGCCGCCTGCCCGGTGTTTTTGCTGGTCAAACCGGCGGGCAGCCCGGCCGCCAGTCGCATCAGCCAGTCACGCGACTACGCGCGCCACTGGACGCCGGTGCATCTCGATTTCCAGGTCGACGACGTCGACGCCGCCGTAGCCCGCGCGGTGGCCGCTGGCGCCGTGCTCGAAGACACGATTCAAACCCATGTCTGGGGCCGTATCGCGCATCTCGCCGACCCGTTCGGGCATGGCTTCTGTCTGCTTACGATGCTGGGGCGCGGCTATGACGAAATCGCCGAACCGAATCCCGGCTGATGCTGTGGCTGTGTCTGCATCCCACGCGATTGTCCCTGGCGGCCTTGATGCCGCCGCCCGGCCGCACGCTCGCCGTCACCGAGCGTCGTGGCAGCCGCCGCTGGGTGCTGGCCTGTACCGACGAGCGCGTGACGCCCGGCACCGATCTGGCCCAGGTGCAGGCGCTGTATCCGGGCATCGAAGCGCATCCTCGCGAGCGCGAGGCGGAAGCCGAGATGCTCCGGCATCTGGCCTATTGGGCCTATCGTTTCGGTCAGCCGGTGAGCCTGGAGACCCGCGAGTCGAACTGGGACTATGGCGTGCCGCTGCCGCTCGTCTGGGTCGAGATCGGGGCCAGTCTGAGACTGTTCGGCGGGCTGGACGGACTGCTCGCGCAACTGGATCTGGAACGGGCCCAGGCCTGGTCCATGCCGCTGGCGCGCGGCGTGGCTTCGACGCCGGAGGCGGCCTTGCTGGCGGCGGTCGGTGGTGACGGCGCGGTTTTGAAAGACGCGCCCGAACACCGGCGCTGGCTCGATGCCGTGCCGCTGGCCCGATTGCCGTTGATGCCTGATCGCATCGCGGCCCTGCGTGGCAGTGGTTTCGAGCGTCTCGGCGAACTGCTGGCGCTGCCATCGGACGTGCTGGCGCATCGCTTCGATGCCGGGCTGGTCGACTACCTGTCCCGTCTCAGCGGCCGCCGCCCGGATCCGCGCCGCGCGCTGCAACCGCCGCCGGTCTATCGGCGTCGTTTCGAGCTGTTCGGCGAGATCACTCATACCGAAGGTCTGCAGTTTCCGCTGCGGCGTCTACTCGGAGAATTGCAGCACTACCTGCGCGCGCGCGATACCGGCGTGCAGCAGCTGTCGCTGCGGCTGGCGCATCCGCGGCGTCCCGACAGCGTGCTCGAACTGCAGCTGGCGACGTCCACGAGCGATGCCGGACAACTGGGTTTGCTGCTGCGTGAGCGTCTGGAACGCTTCAAGCTGGAGGCGCCGGTGCGTGGGATCGAACTCGTGGCCGAGCGGTTCGCGGCGCCGGACGTGGTCCAATTCGATCTGTTCGATGGTCGTCAGCAGCAGGCCCAGGCCTGGCGCGACACCGTGGAGAAACTGATCGCGCGCCTCGGCGCGGAAGCGGTCTGGAATCTGGGCCTGGTCGCCGATCCGCGTCCCGAGAAAAGCTGGCAGGCACTGCCGCCGCAGGCCGAACCCGGACCGTCGGTCGCAATGCCGCCACGCGCCATGGCGCGCCCGACCTGGCTGCTCGATCCGCCGCGCCCGCTGTCACGCGCACCGTCCGGGCTGGGGCCGGCCGAACGTATCGAGTCCGGCTGGTGGGACAGCAACGATGTTTCGCGTGACTACTACGTTGCCGAAGCTGCCCCAGGCATGCGTCTGTGGGTGTATCGGGATCGCGCCAACGACGCCTGGTTTCTCCAGGGCTTGTGGGCGTGAATTGCGGCGCGGTTGACGGCTTCCCTTGGAAAAAGTGAGCTTGGTATGCTTGCGTCGATCCGTTCGAGGGCTATCGCCATGAGTACCGTAGACGACATCGAAAAGGCGATCGAACGCTTGCCGCCGGGAGACTTGGCCGAGCTTCGTCGCTGGTTCGCCCAATTCGATTCGGCGAGATGGGACTCGCGGCTGGAGGCCGATGCGAGTTCCGGAAAGCTGGATGCCCTGGCCGAGGAGGCACTTGCCGAATACCGTGGTGGCAAGGTTCGTGAAATTTGAGGCATTTTGCCTCCGCAAAATTCTGGCAGTGCTTCGATTCCATGCCGGTACCCATCCAGATGCTGGCGCGACGTAATTTCGATCTACTCAAACAGAATCCAGCGCATCCTTCCCTGCAGTTCAAGGCCGTTGCCGGCGGGCGATTTCGCAGCGTTCGCGTAGGAGCGCGCTATCGCGCCCTGGGCACTCCGGTAGCGGATGGCGTTTTGTGGTTCTGGATCGGTAGTCACGCGGACTACGACAAGTTGCTCAGCTAGCACCGCATTGTCCTACGCCGAACTTCACTGCCTCTCCTGTTTTACGTTCCAGCGCGGCGCTTCGCATGCCGAAGAGCTGGTGGCGCGTGCATCGGCGCTGGGCTACGCGGCGCTGGCGGTCACCGACGAATGTTCGATGGCGGGCGTCGTGCGGGCGCATGTTGCGGCCAGGGACGCCGGGCTCAAGCTGATCGTCGGCACCGAGATCCGATTGCGGGACGGTCCGAAACTGGTGCTGCTGGCGCCCGATCACGGCGCCTACAGCGAGCTCTGCGCCTTGATCACGCGCGGCCGGCGCGCGACGCGCAAGGGCGGCTATCGCCTGCATCGGGTGGATGTCGAGGAATTGGCGACGCGGGCGCTGGTGCTGTGGATTCCGGAGGACGAGACGCACGCGGACTGGATCGGCTCGACGTTTGGTGGCCGCGCCCGGATCGCCGCCGAACTGCATCGCGACGGTGACGAGCCGCGTCGCATCGAACGCCTGCTTGCGCTTTCACAGTCCAGCGGACTTCGCATCGTCGCCGCTGGCGACGTACACATGCATGTGCGCGCGCGTCGCCAGTTGCAGGACCTGATGACGGCGATCCGTGTCGGAAAGCCGGTGGCTGAATGCGGTGAGGTCTTGTTCCCGAATGGCGAACGTCATCTGCGCACTCTGCCTGCGCTGCAATCCCTGTATCCATCGGGCTGGATCGCCGAGAGTCTGAACATTGCGAACCGCTGCGGATTCACGCTCGATCAGCTGCACTACCGGTATCCGCACGAGGTCGTCGGCGCAGGACACACCTCCATCAGTTGGCTGCGCCACCTGTGCGAACAGGGCATGTCGAACCGCTGGCCCGAAGGCGTCAGTGCGCGGAATCGCCAAGGTATCGAGGACGAACTGGCGCTGATTGCGGAGCGACAGTGCGAGCATTTCTTCCTGACGGTTGAGGATGTGGTGCGCTGGGCACGCAGCCGGGGAATTCTGTGCCAGGGTCGTGGCAGCGCCGCCAATTCGCTGGTCTGTTTCGTCCTCGGTATCACCGAAGTCGACCCGGATCGCTCGCGCATGTTGTTCGCGCGCTTCATGTCGCGCGAACGCAAGGAGCCGCCGGACATCGATGTGGACTTCGAGCACCAGCGCCGCGAGGAGGTGATTCAGTACATCTACGAAAAATATGGCCGTGACCGTGCCGCGATCGCCGCCACGGTGATTCACTACCGTCCGCGCATGGCGGTTCGCGATGTCGGTCGCGCGCTGGGCCAGTCGCCGGACCTGATCGACCGCATGGCCAAATCACTGGCCTGGTGGGATACGCCGGAACAGCTGAGCGATCGCCTGCGGGTGCTCGGCATCGACGCCGAGGCGCCGCGTGTGCGCCTGTGGATCGACATGGTCCGGCAACTGATCGACATGCCCAGACACCTGTCCCAGCACGTCGGCGGTTTCGTCATTTCAGAGACGCCGCTGCATGGACTGGTGCCGGTCGAGAACGCAGCCATGCCGGATCGCACCATCATTCAGTGGGACAAGGACGATCTCGAAGCCCTGGGCCTGCTCAAGGTCGACGTGCTGGCCCTGGGCATGCTCTCGGCGATCCGGCGCAGCCTGGAAATGATCTCGGCTTGGCGCGGCGCGCCCCTGGCGCTGAAAGACATTCCGGAAGGTGATGAGGCCACGTACGCGATGATCCAGCGCGCCGAAACGGTGGGTGTATTCCAGATCGAATCGCGCGCGCAGATGTCGATGCTGCCGCGGCTCAAGCCCAAGAACTACTACGATCTCGTGATCCAGGTATCGATCGTGCGGCCGGGGCCGATCCAGGGCGGCATGGTGCACCCCTATCTGCGGCGCCGCGAAGGCAAGGAGGCACCGCGCTATGAGCGCCCCGAACTGGAGGCGGTGCTGAGCCGCACCCTGGGCGTGCCGCTGTTCCAGGAACAGGTAATCGAAATCGCCATGGTGGCCGGCAATTTCACGCCCGGCGAAGCCGACCAGGTGCGACGCTCGATGGCCGCGTGGAAGCACAAGGGCGGTCTGGAGCCGATCCGCGATCGCCTGTACGCGGGCATGGCGCAGAACGGCTATACCCCGGATTTCGCCAGACGTATCTTCG
This sequence comes from Gammaproteobacteria bacterium, assembly GCA_022599775.1. Lineage (GTDB taxonomy): Bacteria > Pseudomonadota > Gammaproteobacteria > Nevskiales > Nevskiaceae > Banduia. Next base: position 41,451 of record JAHZLQ010000023.1, on the reverse strand, counting down.
AGATGATTCTGGGTTTCGGCGACTACGGATTCCCAGAATCGCATGCCGCCAGTTTCGCGCTGCTGGCCTATGCCTCGTCGTGGCTGAAGTGCCATCACCCGGCGGCGTTCTTTGCCGGCCTGCTCAACAGCCAGCCGATGGGCTTCTACGCGCCGGCGCAACTGGTGCGTGAGGCGAGGCGTGTCGGCGTGGAGGTGCGCCCCGTGGCTGTGAGCGCCAGTCTGTGGGAGTCCGGCCTGGAACCCGCAACAGGGGGCGCACCGGCGCTGCGCCTGGGCCTGGCACTGGTCAAGGGATTCAACGAGGCGGCGGCGCGACGTATCGAACTGGCGCGGACGAGCCGGGCGTTCAGCGATGTCGACGATCTCTGTCATCGCGCCGCCTTGAACGCGCGGGAGCGACGCGCGCTGGCCGATGCGGACGCGCTGCGCCCGATCGCCGGTCACCGCCACGCCGCGCGCTGGGCCGCGCTCGGCGTGCAGCGACTGCCGGGCCTGCTGGCCGGACATGCCGCACCCGAAGCGCCGCTTGCCTCGCGGGTGCCGCGTGAAGGCGAGGATATCGTGGCCGACTACGAGGCCACCGGGCTGACGCTTCGGCGCCATCCGGTGGCCTTGCTGCGCCCGCGCATGGATCGCCTGCGGCTGCGCCGCGCCGAAGAATTGCCGCAGTTGCCGGACGGTGTTGCCGTGCGCGTCGGCGGACTCGTCATCAACCGCCAGCGGCCGCAGACCGCCAAGGGCACGATGTTCATGACGCTGGAGGACGAGACGGGATTCCACAATCTGGTAATTCGTGTGCAACTGCTGGACGAACAGCGCGAGGCGGTTCTGGGCGGGCGTCTGTTGCTGGCACGCGGACGCCTGCAGAATGTCAGCGGTGTGATTCACATCGTGGTCGAACGCTTTCGTGATGTCAGCGAATGGCTGGGTGCCCTGCCGACGCATTCACGCGATTTTCAGTGAGATTGTGGTAGGCATAGATCGATTGGTATCAATCATTTACTGCCTTAACCGCAGATGATTTCTGAAATGTGAAAGTGTCGCTACAATCCGCGGCCACGGGGGGATAACCGTGTTCAATGGAGATCCCATGAAAGCGCCAAAAACAATGCTGGCCTGTTCGCTGGCGATACTCGCACCGATCGGTGCGAGTCACGCCCAGGACAGGGACCAGGACTACGATTCACGCCCATACGTCAGCATTCTCGGCAGCTACATCGGCCCCGATACTGATCGCTACAACAATGACTACGGTTGGGGTGGACGCCTGCTCTACGGTGTTCCGCTGAGTCGCTGGGTCAATCTCGAACTCGGTGGCTTCGGTTACTTCACCGAGCACGAAGTCGACAGCCACAAGGATCATACCTCGGGCTTGTCCGCCGACTTGATGTTCCCGTTCACACAGTCCGCGATTCGACCGTTCGCGTTGCTGGGCGGTGGTTACGTGCACCAGAATCTCGCCGCGAAGTCCGACGATGACTACTACCTCAACGCCGGCCTCGGCCTGTTGGGTGACATCTCCGACCGTGTGGCGATGCGCACCGACGTTCGCTACCAGTACATCGACAGCGATTTCGGCGCGGTTCCAGGTTCCGATCCGCTCGGTGATCTGATGGTCAACCTCGGTGTTCAGGTCGCGCTCGGCGACAAGCCGGAACCGCCGGCTCCGCCGCCTCCGGCTCCGCCACCACCACCGCCCGACTCGGACGGAGACGGCGTGCTCGACCGTGTCGACCAATGTCCGAACACGCCGGCCGGCGTGCGTGTCGACTCGCGCGGTTGTCCGCTGGATTCGGATGGCGACAAGGTGCCGGACTACATGGATCGGTGCCCGAACACACCGGTCGGATTGCGGGTTGATTCGACGGGTTGCGTGATCGAGAAGCAGACCATCGTGCTGCAGAACGTGAACTTCGAGTTCGATTCGGCACAGCTCACGGCGAGCGCGAAGGAATCGCTGCTCAAGGTGGCCCGTGGCCTGAGCGACCAGACCAGCATGAAGGTCGAAATCGCCGGTCATACCGACTCGAAGGGCAGCGACGCCTACAACATGAAGCTGTCGGATCGTCGCGCTGCCGCGGTGCGTGAGTTCCTGATCAGCCAGGGCGTATCGAGCAGCCAGCTCAGCTCGCGTGGCTACGGTGAGGAAGATCCGGTCGCCGACAACAGCACCGAGACCGGGCGCGCACAGAACCGCCGCGTGGAATTCCGGGTGCTCGGAAAATAAGCCTCAACAGCAGGATTGAGGGCGCCTTCGGGCGCCCTTTTTTGTGGGGGGGCTTGCCCGGGATCCATACGGCCACCGAAGCTCGCACGGATTCCGGATCGTGTCGGCGATCTGTGCGCAATGAGCTGTGTAGGGAAGGCGTCGGTGCGCGCTATGCGCCCGGCTTGATCGGCTGCGAGAGTATCCACAACCCCGCCGTGGTGAACAACACCATCAGCAACAGCATTGGCAGCTGACTCACTATGGCCTGCGAGCGCTTAGGGAACAGGCGCAGGGCTTCCACGTGCGCAAGATAAACGCTGACCATATGCCCGAGCACGATCAGGCCCACCTGTACATTCCAGACCGTCCCCATGTCAGGAATGAACGGTGCGCGAAACCAGCCGGCAGTGCCGAACAAGTCCCAGCGCCGGCCCAGCGGATCGGAGGTGAGGCTGATGATCTTCGGACCCTGCGTCAGCAATAGTGTGTAGTAGTGCGTGATGTTGTAGACCAGCGCGATAGGAATCAGCGAATAGGTGAAGCGTAGCGCCAGTGCCCGAAGCGGTAGTGTGCTGCGTGCAGCGCGTTTCGCCAGCCAGACGAACAGCAGGTAGGTCATCAGGTAAAGGAAAGGTGACAGCACCAGCGCCATGGTCTGGTAGCTCAGGTAGAGCTTGCGCAGCGTCGGGTAAGCCATGAATGGATTGGGGCTGATCCAGGGCGTGAGCGACTTGTAGATATCCAGCCAGAACCAGCTCATCCAGATGACGGTTTCGTGCAAGCCGTCGAAGGCGGTCGAAGACAGCATGAACAGCACGAACAGCAGCAGGCTGATGCTGTCAGCCCGCTCTTCAAGCAGGCCAGAAAAGGGCCAGCGTAGACGCAGGCGTCCAGACCCGGGTTCTCCCGGACGGTATTCAATCGGCGCCGCTTTGGCCAGCAGCCGGAAATAGACGCCCAGGAATTCGCAGTAACGAAACCAAGCTGTCTTGCCAAGCAGCCAGACGCCGATCAGGTTGAGTACGGTGTAGACCGCCAGGATCACGGACAGCGAGTACGGTCGCGTATTGCCGAACAGCTCGATCCATACGAAACCCATGTACAGCAGCAGCGCCGGCCAATAACCGAGCCAGGGCGGGTAGCGCAGGCGCCCGCGTGCGTACGAACCCCAAAACCGACCAACTAGGTCGGCGAGCGTGCGCCAAGGGCTGAGTACGGCATAGCTGTCGCCGCAGATCGCCGTGAAGTAGCCGAAGCCGAGGATGAACACGACCCAGAAAAAAGTCATGTTGAAATTGCCGTAGGCATTCCGGGTGCCGAACAGTCCGCTGACGATGCACAGCACCAGCATCAGCACGGCGACGATGCGCAACAATCCCATCAGCCGAATGCGACGTAGTAGGCGGACGCCCACGCTTTCGCCAAGCTCGATGCCATGTGCCGGATGCTCGTTGTCGCTTTCCGTCGCGAAATAGCCGACCACGATGAAAGACAAGACGAGCGCGGCGGCGGCGCCATACAGATAGAGCCACACCGGGACCGGCAGGTTGTAGACCTGCCCGAAGGAATGCGCGAATGCAGCAGACGGTACCCCCATCAATGCCAGCGCCGTCAGGCTCCGCCAGCGTGGGGGCCTGCGGCGGTCCATCAGGGTCGCACTTCCACGACGGTCAGTTCGACGTCGGAATGATGCAGCTCCAGCGCGAAACGGCCGGCATGTTTGGCGATGAACTCCAGTGTCGCCGCCTGGTTTGCGTGCACATGCTGATGAAGGTCGTAGCCATGCAGGTGCAGCTCCTCGGGCTGATCGGAGTGCAGCGTCAGCGACACCGTGTCACCGACCTGGACGACGACCCGCTCCGGCCCCGACACACGGCGACCGTTCCACACCGTCCACTCGAAACGCTGCGGCTGCAGTGCCGGAACGGTTCCATCGCTTCCATTGAGTTCAGGAATGTCGGATTGCACGGCCGCAGCCGGAGCCGAGCCTTCGATCATTTCTTCTGCCGCGAGTGGAGCCTTCGCGGCCGGCTCTGGCGCCGGCTTCATCCATAGGAAAAGGCCGATCAGCACGAGCAGACCGATGGCGGTAAATGTCAGCCTCTTGATGTTCATCGAGTCTTAGTATGACCAGTGAATGACACTGTTCGGCTGGAAAAATCCAGCCCTGTATATGAGCAGTATCGGCTAGGGAATCTGGGAGAGACTTACCATGAAGCGACACGGATGTCGGACGGCGCTGTTGGGTGCCGCGCTGTTGCTGGGGGCATGCGGCGGGTCGAGCGAGGTCGGAGGTGGCGATACGCCGCAGGACCCGGATCCGACGCCAGCGCCGTTGACGCGTTACGACATGGCCAATGGCTGTTACGCCCTGCAGGCGGTCGATAGTGGCGAGTACGCGTTGCGTGACGATGAGGGCGGCTATATCGCCGCCGCTGGCGATGTCGCTGCCGCCACGCCGCTGTTCATGAAGCCGACTGCGCTCGGCAAGTATTTCCTCTATTCCGACAATGAGACGATGCTCGCCGTCAGCGGAGCGGCGGCACTGGGTGAGACCCGGACGCTCGTAGGCAGTGTGGCTGACCCCTGTGCCGAGGCTGACTGGACCGTCCTCGAACACGGAGATGCCCAATTCACGCTGTATTCCGAACTGGCCGACCGTTATCTCGCCGTCAACGAGGAAAGCGGTCTGTTCGAGCTGGCGACCGAACCGTTCGATTTCGCGTTCGCCGCGGCACGCGGTTGCGTACCGTTCCCCGAGATTGCGCTCGATGTGCAAGGACAGACCTTTAAGGGCCGCGGCGTAGACCAGCCGGTACTCGGCTTCGCCGAAGTGCATGCCCATGCCAGTGCGACCACCTTCCTTGGTGGTGGACATTACGGGCAGCCGTTCCACAAATACGGTGTGACCGAAGCGCTAGGTGACTGCAGTGTGCAGCACGGTCCAAACGGCATACTGGATTTGGTGGGCAATCTGATGGGGGGCGAAAGCGTCAACCCGCTGGCGGCCCATGACACCCAGGGGTGGCCGACCTTCGTCGACTGGCCGAATCGCAATTCGCTGATGCACGAGGGCATGTACTACCGCTGGATCGAACGTGCGTACATGGCCGGTATGCGCATCATGGTCAACGATCTGGTCGAGAACCAGGTCTTGTGCACGCTGCAATCGGTGGTCGATGTGGCCAATGCACTGGACATCGACGTCAGCGGCATCGTGGACAACCTGACCGAGCTGGTGGTGCCGCCGCGCTGCAACGAAATGGAAAGCTCGATCGAGCAGATCCAGTACATGCACGATCTGGAGGACTACATCGATGCCCAGTCCGGTGGCCCCGGCAAGGGTTGGTTCCGTATCGTCGAGTCGCCGCAGGAGGCGCGTTCCATCATCAATGAGGGCAAGCTCGCAGTGGTGCTGGGCATCGAGATTTCGCACATCTTCAACTGTCAGGTCATCAAGGTCGGCGGACTTACGCCGGATATCAACGGTTGTGACAAAACCGAGATCGATACTCAGCTGGACCGTCTCTACAACCTGGGCGTACGGCAGATGTTCCCGCTGCACGAATTCGACAACAGCCTCGGCGGCAACGGCATCTTTGACGGACTGATTCTCAACGTGGGCAACTTCGTCGATACCCTTGGCTTCTGGGAAACCTATACCTGCCCCGATCAGCCGTACTTCTTCGACGCCGGTGCGGACATGACCACCTCGCTGCCGGTCGATTCGCTCAATCCCTTGGTGGATCTGCTGACCAATCTGACGCAAGGGCTGGTGCCCTTGTATCCCACCGGCAAGCAATGCAACTCGCGCTGGTTTACGGACCTGGGCCGCTACGCAATGGAGCGGCTGATGGACAAGAAGATCATCATCGAGGTCGACCATATGGACCTCAAGATGAAGACCCAGCTGCTCGATATGGCCGAAGAACGCAGCCCGGCGTATCCCTTGGTTTCGACGCACGGCGGCCACGGCGGCATCAGCATGGAACAGGCGCGACGCCTGCTCGCCGATGGCGGCCTGCTGTATCCGGCCAAGGGCAATGGCATCAAGTACAACGAACAGCGCGAACTGCTGCGCACCGTCAAAAGTCCCGACTATCTGTTCGCGATGGGCTACGGTGCCGACATGAACGGCCTGGCGCATCAGTCGCCGCCGCGCGGCTCGGATGCCGAGCCCGTGCAGTATCCGTTCACCCTGTTCAGCGGCCCGGGCTGGGGACCCCAGTTCGATGGTCTGCAGCCTCTGGTGTTCGAACAGAGCGCGGTGCCCGAAGGCGGCCGCTACTTCGACATCAACTCCGAAGGCCTGGCGCAGTACGGCATGATCGCCGACTGGGTCGAGGCGGTGCGGATCGAAGGTGGCGAGCAGGCCATCACCGATCTCTACAATTCCGCCGAGCTGTACCTGCAGATGTGGGAGCGGACGATCAATCGCTGAGGCTGCATCGGGCTCATTCGCGATAGCGGCTCAGATCGAGGCCAAGGTCGTCGGGTCCGAAGATCGCGTGGGACATCGCGCGCACGCTGCTGCGCCGCAGACGGCCGTCGGCGCCGAACATCAATATCGTGATGTCGGTCCCGGCGACCTGCGAAAACTCGCCGATGTACTGCAGGCACATGCCGCAGGGCGACAGTGGCTCGGATTTGGCGGAGATCACCGCGATCGCCGAAAACCGGTATTCGCCGTTGGCAACCGCGTGATCGATCGCGCAGCGCTCCGCACACACGCCCATGCCCGAAATCACGCTTTCGACATTGCAGCCCGGATAGATCGTGCCGCTGACGCTCAGCACCGCTGCGCCAACCGCGAATCCGCTGACAGGCGTGTACGCCCGGCGCATTCCGAGTTGCGCCGCTTCGACCAGTGCCTGCTCGGTCCGTGGGGTGATCGGTTCGCTCATCGGCCGATTGTTGGTCCGTGGGCGTGGCTTGTCCATGCCGGTCCCGGTGCAGGACGGCAGGCTGATAGACTGAGCGCTTCCGTATTGCCAGGGGCGTCCATACGCCCGAATCGTACCGAATGAGCACGCTGCAACAGCGGTTTTCGAATCACTACAGCGACGCGCCCGAGCGTCTGCAAGCCTACGAAATCCCCGAACGTGGCGAGCCCGGAAAGGCTGCCGGTCTGCTGCTTCCGGCCAGCGAATCGGAAGTCGGCGAGATGTTGCGCACCGCCAACGAGACGGGTGCGCGGCTGGTCATCAGCTCCGGTCGTACCGGCCTGGTCGAGGCGCAACGTCCCGAAGGCGAGATCGTGCTGTCGCTGGAAAAGCTGCAACAGCCGCTGAGCTTCAGTCTGGCGGACGGACGCAGTTTCGATTTCGAGACCGGCCTGGCCCCCGAGGCGCACGGCGATGCCCTGGCGGCCTGGTGGCGCGACGCAGGCAAGCCGTCCGTCGACGGCGCCAGCATCCTCGTCGAGGGCGCGATGGCAGTGGATGCGCTCAACCAGATTCTCGCGCCGATCGATCTGATGTTTCCGATGGAAATGGGCTCAAGCAGCGCCGCCACGGTCGGCGCCTGTGTCGCCAATGCCTCGGCCGGCGCCAATGCCGTGTGCTACGGCACGGCCGCGCACATGTGCGTCTCGGCGTCCGGCTATTGGGGCAATGGTGAGCCCAGCGGCAATTGCAGCGCGGCCAGCTGGCGTCTGCCGGCGACCGATACGCTGGCCATCGATTCCGCTTCCGTGAATACCGCCTGGGGACTGATCGGCAGCCAGGGTGCCTTCGGGGTGATCACGCAAGTACGCCTGAGAACATTTCCGGTGCCGATGCAGCGCGAAGCCGCGATGTTGCCGGTGGCCGACATGCCGGCCGCAATGCGGATACTGAGCGCCGCGCGCGCCGCCTTTCCGGGCGAGGTCGAGGAATACGAGTTCATCGGCCGCAGCGCGCTGCAACTGGTGCGTGGCCTGCGCGGCGACGCCTTTCGTTGGCCATTCGAGACCGATCCCGGCGCGCCCATCTTCGTGTTGCTGCAGCTCAAGACGCCGGACCCCAACATCGATCTGGCGGCGCGTCTCTACGAATTCCTGGCGGGTGAGTTGGAGTTGCAGGATGAGCAGATCGGCTATGCACCGCTGCCGGTGCTCAGGGCGATCCGTCATTCGATTACCGAAGCCAGCAACCATCGCATGCGCGAACTCGGCGGTGGCCGGCTGAGCTTCGATACGGCCACGCCGGTGGCGGTATTCGGCGACTATCTCGCCGGATTGCAGGCTCAGCTCGAAGCCGATTTTCCGCAGATCCAGCTGATTGCTTTTGGTCATGCCGGCGTCGGTGGCGCGCATCTGCATCTGTTGGGTACGCGCGAATCGCCGGTCAAGGGCAGCGCGGCCGCACTGATCCGCCGCGTGATCGACGTCACGCTGGCCCACGGCGGGACCTTCAGCGCCGAGCACGGCATCGGTCCGAAATGGGCCGAGGAGTATGCGGCGCATACGGCACCCGAGACGCTGGAAGGCTTGCTGGGCCAGAAGCGGCGCCTGGACCCGAACAACGTGCTGAATCCACGCAGCTTCGGATTCGACCGCCTGCTGAAATAAATCGGTTCGTCAGCCGCTCTGCGCTCAGACCTTGGTCGCGATCCGGCGATGCCGGCCGCGCGGGTGCGTAGAATGCGCGCCTCGATCCGTACACGTTTCTCATGTCCTCGTTCCTGCTACTGCTGATCTGCCTGGGGCTCGGCGTGCTGTTCGCGCGTTCGGGCCGTCTGCCGCGCGATGCGCCCGCCGTGATCAATACCTGGATCATCGACTTGGCGTTGCCTGCGCTGGTCATGGAGCTGTTGCCGAAACTCGATTTCCGTCTGGACGTCTGGTATCTCGCGCTGTCGCCCTGGCTGGTGTTCATCGGCTCCTGGTTGCTGTTCGACCGGATCGGCCGGCGTCTGCACTGGTCGCGCGGCCGCATTGGCGCCGTGGTGCTGACCTGCGGGCTCGGCAATACCGCCTTCATGGGTTATCCGCTGATCGAAGCCCTGCGCGGGCGTGAGGCGATGGGGCTGGCGGTGCTCGGTGACCAGCTCGGCACCTTCATTGTTCTGTCCACCGGCGCCGTGGTGGCTGCGGCGATCTACGCCGGGCGCGAACCGCATCCGCGCGCGATCGCCCGACGCGTACTGACATTCCCACCATTCATCGGTCTGGTGATCGGACTCATTGCCGCCGCGGCCGGCGGTTGGCCACCGATCGTGGACGAGGTGCTCACGCGCCTCGGCAGCACGCTGACGCCGCTGGCGCTGTTCTCGGTCGGCCTGCAGTTTCAGCTGGGTTTCGGGAGTGGCCAGCGTGCGCCGCTGGTGCTGGGTCTGGGCTGGAAACTGATGCTGGCGCCGCTGCTGGTGTGGCTGGTCGGTGTGCCGCTGGGGATTCGTGGCCTGCCGCTGACCGTCAGCGTGCTGGAAGCAGCGATGGCGCCGATGGTCTCGGCCGGCATTCTTGCCGGACAGTTCGGTCTCGATCCCAGGCTTGCCAACAGCATCGTCGGTGTGGGTACTCTGGTTTCCTTGCTCAGTGTGCCGCTGGCGCATCTGCTGCTGTAGCACGCCGGCCCTGGTGTCGGCGCCGACCGGACGGAGATGATTCCAATGTCAGTGATCTTTCGACCTCTGCTTGCATTCATTCTTCTGGCGCTGTCCGCCTGCGGCGGAACCAGTGGCGGCGCGACCGCGGTCTACGGCAACTACGAAGGCGTGATTCCCTGCGCCGACTGCCCGGGCATTAAGACCGAGCTGTTCCTGTCTCAGGACGGCTTGTTCCGTTTGTCCGAAACCTATCTCTCGCGCAGCACGCAACCGATCGTGACCACCGGCCAGTGGATGCGCGACGATCAGGGATTGATCCGGCTCAAGGGCGGTAGTGGCGATCGCTTCTTCGCCGTTGCGGACTCGCAGACGCTCAGAATGTACGACCGCGACGGCAAGCCTATCGCCGATACCGAGCTGGACTACGAGCTGCGGCGTGTGGGCGACGCGGTGCGATAAGCGGAATCAGGCGACGACCCAGTCCCGTGCGACGTCCTTGTCCTGGCTGGCGAAGACCTTGATATCGATGCCTGGAAGCAGTTTGTCCGCTGCGCTGGCGAAGCGCTGCATCCAAGCCTTGTCGGTGACCACAGCTTCACGGTCGAATCGGTCCATGTGGCCGAGACCGAACTTCAGGTCCTTGAAAAAGGCTTCGGCGGAGATGCCGGTGAAGGTGGCCATTTCGACATAGATGCGTAGCTTGGAATGTCTTTGCAGCTTGTCTTGCACGTCCGCCAGGACGACGTCGTAATCGTCGCTCGCGATCCTGCCTTCGGTCTGGATGGCCACCACGTTGTCGGCTTCGAACGGAATCAGTTTCATCGTCATCACGGGCTCTCCTTCGGCTGAGGATTGCATCCTCGTCGCTCGCGGTGAGCTTGCGCTGAACCTGTCACAAGGTTTGACTTGAAGTCGGCTCGGGTGAACGCTGATGTCCCCGGATCACAGGACAGCAGACATGAGCAACACCTCCGGCAGTAGTGCCGGCTATTTCGATCCCGCGGATCTTGCCAAGTTCGGCAACATTGGCGAGCACGGCCCTGAACACGCTGACTTGTTCTTCAAGTACTACGGCGCCGTCACAGCCACCGATGGCGCGCTGTCCAAGCGCGAGAAGGCGTTGATCGCGCTGGCTGTGGCCCATGCGATGAAGTGTCCGTACTGCATCGACGCCTATACCACCGCCTGCCTGGAAGCCGGCTCCAATCCTGAGCAGATGATGGAGGCGGTACACGTGGCGGCGGTGATGCAGGCCGGTATCACTCTGGTGCACAGTGTGCAGATGCAGAATCACATCAAGAAGCTGACGCTTTGACCGGGGCTAGCACAGTCTTGTCCGCAATCCCCCTGAGCGAGCTTGAGGCGGAAACCGCCGATCACGACTTCGAGACAGCCTTGCGTACACGCGGCCTGGATCTGCCGCCGCTGGCGATCGATACCCTGCAGCTCAACATCACCAAGCTCTGCAACCAGGCCTGCCGGCATTGCCACGTGGATGCCTCGCCGGCGCGCACCGAAGCGATGAGCCCGCAGGCCGTGGACGCCTGCCTGCGCATCCTCGAAACCCATCCGCAGATCGGCACGCTGGACATCACCGGCGGCGCCCCGGAACTGCACGCGCAGTTCGAGGAACTGGTGATTCGTGCCCGCGCCCTGGGCCGCAAGGTCATGGTGCGGCACAACCTCACCGTGCAGTTCGACGGTCATCCACTCAATGGCCGGTCAATGGGGCATCTGCCGGGATGGTTCGCCGCCCAGGGCGTGGAAGTGGTGTCTTCGCTGCCGTACTACCAGCCGTACTTCACCAATGCGCAGCGCGGCAAGGGCGTATTCGAAAAGAGCGTGGAGGCCTTGCGGCAGCTCAATGCAGTCGGTTACGGACAGGCGGACAGCGGTCTGATCATCAATCTCGTCTACAACCCGGCGGGGCCTTACCTGCCGGCGGCGCAGACCGTCTTGGAAACCGACTTCCGGCGCGAGCTCGGCAAGCTCGGCCTGCGCTTCAACGGTTTGTTCACGATCACCAACATGCCGATTCACCGCTTCCGCCTGCACCTGGAAAAATCCGGACAGTACGCGGCCTACATGGACAAGCTGCTGGCCGCCTTCAACCCGGCGGCGGCCGCAGGCGTGATGTGTCGCAATCTGATCTCGGTCAGCCACGACGGCCGGCTCTATGACTGCGACTTCAACCAGATGCTGGAACTGCCGGCGGCGGTCGGCGACATGACGGTGTTCGACTTCGACTACGAACGCCTGATGCAGCGCCGCATCGTCTTCGCCTCGCACTGCTTCGGCTGCACCGCCGGCGGCGGCAGTTCCTGTGGCGGGGCAACTGCTTGACCGGTTTTTGTCTCGCGCAAAGACGCAAAGCCGCGAAGAGAAGCAACAAGAAGATCAGTTGAATCCTGTTGTTTTTATGGATTTTTATTTTTCTTAGCGGCTTAGCGGCTTAGCGGCTTAGCGCGAGACAAAAGCTGTTGCCTTTCAGCCCTGAGACTCAGCTTCCTTCAGCCTCGTCCGGCGCCTCAAGCGTCTCATCGTCCTCGTTCGCCTCGCGGACCAGACCGGCCGGTAGCGCCTTGCTGGCGCGGGCGCCCATCAGCCGCAGTTGCTCGGTGCGGCGCACGAGGTTGCCGCGGCCGTCGATGAGGCGTTTGCGCGCTGTGTCGTAGGCGTTCTGGGCCTTGCCGAGCTTGTCGCCGACGTCCGACAGCGCCATCTCGAACAGCACGAACTGGTCGTAGAGCTTGCCGGCCTCTTCGGCGATCTTTTGCGCGTTCTGGCCCTGGCGTTCGATTTTCCAGAGGTTTTCCACGGTGCGCAGCGTCGGCAGCAGGGTCGATGGCGACACCAGCGCCACGTTGCGCGCCAGCGCATCTTCATACAGATCCGGCGCGGCCCGCAGGGCTTCGATGTAGGCGGCTTCGGACGGCACGAACATCAGCACGAAGTCCAGCGATTCGATGCCCGGTAGCGCCTGGTATTCCTTGACCGACAGTCCCTTGATGTGACTGCGCACCGATTGCACGTGTTCGGCCAGCTGCTGGCGGCGCTCGTTGTCGTCCAGCGCCGCTCCGATGCGGGAAAACGCCGTCAGCGAGACCTTGGCGTCCACGATCACGTCGCGTCCGTCCGGCAGGTGCACCACCGCATCGGGGCGCCGCCGGCCGCCTTCGATACTGATGTTGACCTGGGTTTCGTATTCGCGCCCGCGCTCCAGCCCGGACAGCTCGAAGATGCGTTCCAGAATCATCTCGCCCCAGGCGCCCTGTGTCCTCGTTTCGCCCTTCAGTGCGTTAGCGAGGTTATTGGCATCCGAGGACACCTGTTGCGAGAGCTTCTGCAGATTGACGATTTCCGACTTGAGCGCGAGGCGATCGCGGGTTTCGTGCTCGTAGGTCTGTTTGACCTGCAGTTCGAAATGACCGATGCGTTCGCGTAGCGGATTCAACAGGTTTTCGATCTGTTCGCGGTTGCTCTCGGAAAATCGTTTGGACTTTTCTTCGAGGATCTCTTGCGACAATTGCTTGAAACGCGTGGTCATTTCCTCGCGCGTGGATTCCAGCAGCTTGAGCTTCTCGGCGGAGGATTCGAGCTGCGCGGCCAGTGTGGCGCGATTGGCGGCGAGTTCGCTGTCGAGACGCCGACTTTCCGCCTGCGCGCGGTCGATCTGTTCACGTTGCCGTTCGAGTTCGGTGCGCTGCGCGTCGGCCTGGGCGTCACTGCGCAGCAGGCGACCCCGTAGCAGCAGTCCGGTGACGACGATGCCGATCAGCACGCCCAGGACGAGGCTGCAGGCCGCCGCCAGTGCCGGTGATTCGAGAAGTTCCATAAGGAGATTGTAAGCGTGTCGAACCGTTCACCGGCCGGCCGCATCCAAAGGCCGGTCAGACCCGTATCACTGTTCTAAGCCAAAGCGGCATTTGTCGAGGTTTGCATGAACCATCCCGGGCATGCGCCTGAATATCGATTGGGAATGAAAACAAGAATGTCGAACCTAGCTCGAGTGGACGCGGTCATGGCGCAGCATCCGATTCAGGTCGCGGCGCGGCGCAGCGGTTTGAGTACGCATGTGATCCGTGCCTGGGAAAAGCGTTACGAGGCCGTGCAGCCGGATCGTTCGGACACCGCGCGACGGATGTATTCGGACGGGGAAATCGCGCGCCTGACGTTGTTGCGCCGGGTCACGGAAGCCGGATGGCGGATCGGCGACGTGGCGCAGATGGACGACGAGCGCCTGGCTCAGCTGTTGCGCGACGAAGGCTTGTCGATCAGCCGCAGTGCGGGCCGGGCCACGTCCGTCGACGCCAGCGCCACGCTGCCGCAGATGCTGGATCTGGCGGTGGATACGGTGGCGCGGCTGGATGGCACCGGCTTGCTGCAGGTCGCATCCCGTGCCTTCACGCAGCATTCGCTAGTCGCGGTCATGGAGCGTTTCGTGCAGCCGCTGCTCGACGCGGTGGCCGAACGCCGTCATGTCGGCCGCATGCGTGCCTGCCATGAACACTTTGTCGGCACTCAGTTGCGGACCGCGCTGGGCCGTCTGTTGCAGGACATCAACGACAGCAGCGAGGGGCCGGTATTGCTGGTGACTTCGCACTGCGGACAGCACCAGGAAGTCGGCGCGCTGGCGGCGGCGGTGGTCGCGGCGCGGGCCGGTTGGTCGGTGATGTATCCCGGCGCCGGTCTGGCGTCCGAAGAGATCGTGTTTGCAGCCGATGTGTCGCAGGCGCGCGGTGTCGTGCTGAACCTGTCGGGCGGGTCGGGCGCTCAGGATATCTCCGCGCAGCTGCTGCGCCTGCGCGAGAAGCTGTCGGACTCCGTGCCGATTTTCGTCAATGGCAAGGCGGTGCCCGGCCATGCACGCGCACTGCGCCAGATCGGCGCCCTGATGCCGCAGGACCTCTATGCGCTGGAACGCGATCTGGAGGCGCTGCGTCGCGCACGAGGCTGAGAAAGCCCGCACCGGCATTGGGGCGCTGCCTGAGCTAAATCGGCATCCACCGCACCCAGGTGGGTGCCGTGCTGCCGCGTGGTATTCGGGCCAGGGCATTGGCCTGCGCCAGGTTGCCGAGCATGTGCGAGGCCTGTCCGCCCAGGGCTTCGAAATTGCAGCGGCCGTCGTCGGTGTAGTCGATGATGCCGCGCACCCAGCGTACCCGGGTCGGTTCTGGCTGGATCGTCGCGCCCTTGACGGTCGCGAACCGTGACCATTCGCGCGGCGGCTCCATGCCCTGCATGCGCAGGATCGCCGTGCGCACGTAGATCAGCAGGTTGACCAGCACCGAGCCCGGATTGCCGGGCAAGCCGAACAGCAGGCGGCCAGCGCGCTCGGCGACAAACAGTGGCATGCCGGGCTTCTGCGCAACCTTCCACAACACCTCGCGTGCGCCGATGGCCCTGGCCGCGGCCGGAATGTAGTCATGGTCGCCGACCGAGACGCCGCCGCAGCTCAGCACCATGTCGGCGTCTGCGAACGCCCGTTCCAGAGCATTGCGGGTGTCCTCCTCGTGGTCAGGGACATGCTCCACACGCAGCGGCGGTATGCCCCAGGACGTCAACCATGCGGCCAGCTGTGGGCCATTCGAATCCGGAATTTGGCCCAGTCGCAGCTTGCTGCCATCCGACACGATTTCGTCGCCGGTGGTCAGAACCACGATACGCGGCGGCTGGCGCACGCTGACATTCTCGACGCCGGCCGTCGCCAGCGGAGCGATCAGCGCCGGCGTGACCAGGGTCCCGACCTTGGCGATGACGCTGCCCTCACGGCATTCCTCGCCTTGCGGACGAATGTCGGTGCCGGGACCGACCGCTTCGACGATGTCGATGGCGGCGTCCTGCTTGCGGGTTTTCTCCTGGCGGACCACCGTGTCGGCACCGGTCGGCAGCATGCCGCCGGTGAGGATGCGCATCGCCGTGCCGGGCTTGAGGTCCGGTGCCTGCGACTGCGCCGCCGCGGCGACGTGGCCGCTCAGCGGCAGGGTCTGCGGCAGTGCCGTCAGATCCTGATGGCGCAGCGCGTAACCGTCCACGGCGCTTTGTGTGAAGCGCGGCAGATCGAAATGCGCGCGCGCCGGTTCGGCCAAGACGCAGTGCACGGCTTCGGTCAGGGGTACGCGTACGGCATGCAGCGGTTGGGTCGCCGCAGCGATCAGATTGAGCGCCTCTTCGACACTTTTCAGCATGGGTCTACCATCGTACCGGGCGGCGTTTCGTCGCAGGATGCGCCGTACGCTTCGGTCTCCAAAGCCAGAATTTGGGTGGCCAATCGCCGCAGTTCGGCATCGGCGTGGCTCACATATAGCATTGGCAGGCCGCTCGCGTCTCGCACGCGCTCGATGCAGCTCAGCACGTCGTCGCGGCCGCGCGCGTCCAGAGCGGACACCGGCTCGTCGAGCAGCAGCAGTCGAGGTGCCGCCAGCACCGCGCGAGCAATCGCCACACGCTGCGTCTCGCCGCCGGAGAGTCCGTCGACCTTGCGTTGCAGCAAGGGCGCCAGACCCAGCAGTGCAATCACGGTGTCGCGATCCAGCGCGGGCGTGGCGGTGGCGCGGCGGGCGGCGTAGGCAAGGTTGCCGAGAACGTCCAGATGCGTGAACAGGCGCGCATCCTGGAACACCGCGACGACCCGCCGCCGGTGCGGGGCAATGAAGATGGCTTGCGCGCTGTCCTGCAGCACTTCGCCATTGAAAAGCACGCGGCCCCGCGCTTGGGGCTCCAGTCCGGCCAGCACGCGCAGCAGACTGGTCTTGCCGGCGCCAGACGGCCCGCTGACGCCGAGAATGCCGTTCCAGCGGCGATGCGTGGACATTCGCAGCAATTGCGGGGGGCGACTCAGGCTGAAGTCGATCTGGAGTTCGTTGTCGCTCATTCCTGATTCAGCGGACCACCATCGGGAAGCGCCGATTGAGTCCGTAGACCACCATCAGCACCACATAGGATACGAGCACGATCAATGCCGAAAGCTGATGGGCCGCCGCATAGTCGTGGCGTTCCACGGCCTCGAAGATCGCGATCGAGACCACGCGTGTTTCCTGCGGGATGCTGCCGCCGACCATCAGCACCACGCCGAATTCGCCGAGCGTGTGGGCGAAGCCCAGTACCGCCGCCGTCAGAAAGCCGCGTTTCGCCAGCGGCACCGCGACCGTGAAGAACGCATCGAGCCGGGACGCGCCCAGGGTCCAGGCCGCTTCCAGCGGCCTGCGGCCGATCGCCTCGAATGCGGTCTGCAAGGGTTGCACCACGAACGGCAGTGAATAGAACACCGAGGCCAGCACCAGACCGCTGAACGAGAAGGTCAGGGTGCCGCCGGTCAGGTCCAACCACAGTCCGCCCAGCGGCCCCGTGGGGCCGAGCACGATCAGCAGGTAGAAGCCGAGTATCGTCGGCGGCAGCACCAGCGGCATCGCCACCGCCGATTCGATCCACACGCGCGCCTTGCTGCGGGTATGCGCCAGCCACCAGGCCATTGGCGTGCCGACGATCAGCAGGGCGATGACGGTGGCAGTCGCCAGTTTCAGCGTCAGCCAGATCGGTTCGAGATCGGCCATTTCAGGCGCTACGAACCGCAGGCCGCATCCGCGGCGATCTCGTAGCCGTAACGGCGGATCGTGCCTCGCGCGTCCTCGCTGCCGAGATAGCGCATAAAGCCGATGGCCGCCGCGTTGTTGCGCCCGCGCTCCAGAAGGACGGCATCCTGCGCCAGCGGCGTGTGCAGAGCGTCCGGCACGTTCCAGCGGCTGCCGCCGGCTTCGTCACCGGCGGCGGCGAGCGAGGATGCAGCGACGAAGCCGAGTTCGGCGTTGGCGGTGGCGACCATGTGGTAAGTCTGGCCGATGTCCATGCCGCGCACGAGCCTGGATTGCAGCTGGGTCCAGACCCCGAGTCTTGTCAGCACTTCGCGCGCCGCCGCACCGTAGGGTGCGGTGTCCGGGTTGGCGATCGCGAGATGGCGCAGGGCGCTGTCGGTCAGCGCCGGTTTGGGATCGTCGCCGATGCGGTCGGCGTCGCGGCTCCACAGCACCAGCCGGCCGACGGCGTAGGTGCAGCGTGTCCCACGCATCGCCAGTTCTTCGTCGACCAGCCGCTGCGGGCGTGCCTGATCCGCGGCAATCAACAAGTCGAACGGGGCGCCTTGTGTGATCAGCGTGTACAGGCTGCCGGTGGATCCGCTGGACACGCGCAGGCTGTGGCCGGTCTGCTGTTCGAACGCCTCGACCAACTGTTCCACGGGCGCCGCGAAATTGGCCGCCACCGCGATCGTGGCGTCCGCGGCCTGTGCGGCGAAGCCCGGCAGCGTCAGCATCAGCCAGGCCGATGCTCGCAGCCGAGACTTCATTCGTAGCCGCCCTCGTGCGGTCTTGCGATGCGGCACACCTCTATCAAATGGACCAGCCCCGGCAACACCGCCGCCAGGGTTTCCTCGGCGCCCTTGCGCGAGCCGGGAAAGGTGGCGACAAAGGTGCTGCCCGACAGGCCGGCAATGCCGCGCGACAGCATGGCGTAGGGCGTGCGGGCCTGACCGAAGGCGCGCGCCGTCTCCATGAAGCCGGGCAGTTCGGTTGTGAGTAGCGGCTGGACCGCTTCCACGGTCTTGTCGCGCGGGCCCAAACCGGTGCCGCCGACGGTGACCACGAAGTCGGCCTTCTTCTCGATCCAGGCCTGCACCCAGGCGCGAATCTGCTCGGGCTCATCCGGTGCAATGTCATAGGCGACGATGTCGAAGCCGGCCTCGGCCAGCCGATCGCGCACCGAGGCGCCGGCGGTGTCCGGTTTCCTACCGGCGGCGACGGTGTCCGATAGCACCAGCACCGCCGCGCGTGCACCGCCCAGTGCATCCTTGAGCGCGCGCTTGAAATGCGACTTGCCGCCCTTTTTCTGCAGCAGGCGGATATTGCCGATCTTCATCGCCTCGGCCGGCGCGTAGGCCTTGAGCATGTCGTAGACCGTGAGCGCGGCGATGGACACCGCCGTCAGCGCTTCCATCTCCACGCCGGTGGCGGCGATGGTCTGCACTTCGGCGGACAGTTCGATGCCATCGTCCACGACCTGCGCGTCCATTTCGGTCTTGAGCACGCCGATCGGATGGCAGTGCGGCAGCAGGTCCGGCGTGCGTTTGACCGCCATCATCCCGGCCAGCTTGGCGGCGCCGCAGACATCGCCCTTTTCGACCTCGCCGCTGCGGACCACCGCAATCGTCTCCGGCGGCAGTTTGACGAAGCCGGCAGCGCGGGCGCTGCGCAGCGTGGTCGGTTTGAGCGTGATGTCGCGCATCAGTGGGCGTGTTCCGCGGTATGGGTATGTGGGTGCGAGTGTTCGTGTTCCGGCGCTTCGCCGTCGGGCGCGATGCAGCAGCCGGTGACGAAGGCGCTGCTGCCGTCGGCGTAGAACTCCTCTTTCCAGATCGGCGCACGATGCTTGGTCGCGTCCACCGCGTGGCGCAGCGCGGCGAAGGCCTCGGCCCGGTGCGGCGAACGCACCACCACCAGGATCGCGTTCTGGCCGACCGCGAGTTCGCCGATGCGATGCTGGATGCGGCAGATTGGCACGCCGAAGCGTTCGCGCGTTTCAGCCTCGATGCCGGCGATCAGCTTTTCGCACAGCGCCGCATGCGCGGTGTACACCAAATGCGTGACCGGCTTGCCTTCGTGGTGGTTGCGTACCGTGCCGGCGAAGATCGCCAGCGCGCCGCAATCCTCGCGCTCGGTATCGGCCAGCATCGCGTCCAGCGACAGCGGCGTGCTGCGGATGTGGTGTTCGGTCAGGGTGTCGGGACGTGGCGAATCCATCTTCAGCCTCCGGAGACGGGTGGCAACACGGCGAGCGTATCGCCGTTTTTCAGGGCATGCGTGCGCGGCACCAGCTCGTCGCCGATGGCGAAGGCGCAGCGCTTGAGTTCGCGCGCCAGCTCGGCGGAGCCGGCGAGGGCCGCGGCGACGTCGGCGACGGTCGCCGATTCGGGCAGAGCAAGGTCCCGACGCTCGGTGCCGGCAAGACGGGCGGCGACGCCCCAGAACTGGATTTGGATGTTCATGTCGATTTGCTTGAGCGCTTGTGTCTGGCAAGACGGGGATGATGAGGGCGCCCGGCGTTCACTCGTACGCGGAGACTGCATGAGACGTTCGCCCTCACCCCGGCCCTCTCCCAGAGGGAGAGGGGGCAAGCCGGCACGCTTCGTTTTGCCCACCCTAGCCTCCGAGGTGATGCATCGTAATCGGCCGCTCCACGTAGCCGGGTTTCTCCGCGTATCCGGCTTCCTTCTTCCATACGTGGTCACGAATCGAAGCGAGCATGACGGCGTCATCCGCCCCGGCGCGCAACGGTTCGCGCAGGTCCAGCGCGGTGGCGGAGAACAGGCAGTTGTAGAGGCCGCCGGTGCTGCTCAGGCGCACGCGGTCGCAACTGGAGCAGAACGGGTTGGTCACGGTGGAGATGATGCCGATGCTGTGGCGATCGTCCAACCGGTAGTAGGTGGCCGGTTCGTGGGTTCTGGGCAGGCGCTCGATACGATGCTCTTTCGCCAAGCGTTCCAGAATTTCGGCTTCGCCGATCACGCGTTCGGCACGCCAGTCGCCGCGGCCATCCAGCGGCATGAACTCGATGAAGCGCAAGGGCAGGTCCTGTTCCATCGCCCAGCGCGCCAGCGGCAGCAGTTCGTCGTCGTTGTAGTCGCGGATCGCCACGCAATTGAGCTTGACCGGAATGCCGGCCGCGCGCGCGGCGTCGATGCCGGCCAGCACCGGGCCGATGTCGGCGCGCGTGAGTTCGCGGAAACGGTCCGCGCGAATCGCGTCGATGCTGATGTTGAGGTCGTCCAGCCCGGCGTCGGCCAGCGGCTGCGCCAACTGCACCAGGCGCGATGCGTTGCTGGTCATGGCGATGCGTTCCAGGCCTTCGGTGCGCAGCGTATCGAAGTCCGCCACCAGCTCGACCACATCCTTGCGCAGCAGCGGTTCGCCGCCGGTGAGGCGCAGTTCGCGTACGCCCAGTTCGCGCACGAACAGGCGCACCAGTTGCCGCATTTCCTGGCGGTTCAGGATCTCCGGTTTCGGCAGCCATTTCGGATGCTCGGGCATGCAGTAATGGCAGCGGAAATTGCAGCGGTCGGTCAGCGACAGCCGCAGCTTGCGCTTGACGCGTCCGCGCGCGTCGGCGAGCTGCGGATGCAGGGCATTGACGGGCAGCGGCGCGTTCACGCCGCCTCCAGCGCTTGCGGTGTATTCAGATTGCGCAGGCCGCAGTCCGAAAAGTCCGCGCATGCGGCGTTGTTGCGCTGCAGGAATCCACGCACGGAGCGATCGTTGCTGGCGGCGGCTTCGTGGAGCGAGGCAATCAGCGCACGCTCGAAGACGCACAGCGGATACAGCGCATCGCCGCGGCACACGGCATAGGCCGCACAGACCTGTTGCTCACGCGCGGCCGCGAGCAGTCTTCGGACCGCGTCCGCCGGCAGTTGTGGCATGTCGCACGGCGCGCAGACGATCCATGGCGTGTCCGCGGCCCGTGCGGCCGCGAGCATGCCGGCGAGCGGACCGGGATAGCCGGGCGCGTCGTCGCTGAGCACCGGAACGCCGTAGGCGCGGTAGCGTTCGAGATTGCGGTTGGCGCTGATGAGCAGCTTCGAGGTCTGCGCCCTCAAACAGTCCAGCCCATATTCGATCAAGGGCCGGCCGCGCCATTCGATCAGGCCCTTGTCCATGCCCCCGACGCGCAGGCCGCGGCCACCGGCGAGGATCACGCCGGTCGCGGATTCGTGGCTTGTCAGTTCGGGAGACAATGTGGGAGCTTCCTTCCAATCGGTTGCCGGTCGGTCGGACCGGCGTTGTGCATGAGTATATATAACGATGTTCGTGATCACGAATTTGACGATCCGCCAGAGCGCCTCATGAACGATTGCGGAATTTCCCTGCAGTCCAGCATCTGGCTGATGGCCGGCGGCAAGAGCCTGGCGGGACGCGGTCGTATCGAGTTGCTTGAGCGGATCGCGGAAGCAGGGTCGATCCGGCAGGCGGCGATCGCCATGAGCATGAGCTATCGCGCCGCCTGGGATGCCGTGGACGCGATGAACCAGCGCGCACCCGAGCCGGTGGTGTCGCGATCGACTGGTGGGCGCGGCGGTGGCGGCGCCACGCTGACCGGATTTGGTGAGCGACTGGTGGCGGTGTTCCGGACCATGGAGAGCGAGCAGGTGCAGCATCTGAAGGCGATGGATCGGCGTCTGGACGAGCTGTTCTCGAAATGATTGCTTCTGCGCGCAAGACTTGCCTTGGCGGCATTGGATGGATGGCGATAGCCGGCCATGCCGCTGCCTCGGACGAACTGACTTGGTTGGAAGGCCATTGGTGCGGCAGCAACCACGGCGACTTCAACGAGGAAATCTGGACGTCGCCGCGCGCCGGCATGCTGCTGGGCCTGCACCGCGACAGCCGTGGCGATCAGCTGCGTGGATTCGAGTTTCTGCGCATCGAGCGTGACGGCGACCATTGGGTCTATCGGGCGCAGCCCGGCGGGCATGGCGCCGTGAGTTTTCATGCCTCCACGCTGACGGAGACCAGCGTCGAATTCGTCAATCCTCAGCATGATTGTCCACAGCGCATTCGCTATCGCCTGATCGATGCGGACACCTTGCAGGCCACGGTCGACGGCGGCGCCGAGGATGCCGAGCCCCGCCGGTGGACCTGGACGCGCGACTGCTCAAGTCTACCGGTGCCATAGGGCTTCAGCGGCCCAGGCGGCGCCAGTCGCCGCGCGTGTCGATGTCGCGCCGATGCTGGCCTTGGCCGGCGATGCGGCGAACCCGGTCTGCGACTTCGGGGCGCGCCAGGATCTTGCGCGCGCCCCGGTCACCTTCGAGCGTTTGCAGCGCCTCGAACAGTTCTCGGTGTAGCAGCACCGGGTTGCTGCGTACGCCGTCCGTATAGGGCACGACGGCCGAATCGCCGGGGCGCCAGTGTCGGATCAGGCGATTCACGTCGCCGGCCCGAATGTCCGGCATGTCGCCCAGCGCCACGATCACGCCGCTGCACCAAGTGGGCACGGCGCGCAGTCCGCAGCGCAATGAACCGGCCATGCCGCTGCGATAGTGGCGGTTGTGCACCAAGCGCAGTCGGCGGCGCCAGGGCAGGATCGCTTGACGTAAGCCAGGCGCCTGATGGCCGGTGACGACGATCACCGGCAAAGCCCGCGAGTGGCAGGCGGCGACGACGGCACGCTGGATCAGCGGGCGACCGCGGACCGATGCCAGCAGTTTGTTGCCGCGACCGAAGCGACGCGAGCGGCCGGCGGCGAGCACCACGATCGCGAAGCGATCAGGCCTGTTCACGTTGCGAGACGATCTGCGCCAGGATCGAGAGCGCGATTTCCTGCGGCGTCGAACCGCCGATCGGCAGACCGGCCGGGGTGTGCAGACGTGCGAGCTGTTCGCGAGTTAGCCCGGCGTCGAGCAGGCGCTGCAGGCGCAGTTCGGACTTGCGGCGGCTGCCGAGCGCACCGATGCAGAACGCCGGGGAATCGAGGGCGTGCATCAGCACGGCGTGGTCGGTATCGGCGTCGTGCGTCAGTGTGTAGACCGTGCACCAGGCGTCGAGCTTCAGGTCGGCCAGCGCCTGTTCGATCGGGCGGCGGTCGTAGGCGAGCAGCCGAATGCCCTGCGGCGGCGCTTCGGGGCCGTTGGGCCGCAGCAGTACGATCTCGAAGCCGAAGGCATCGGCCAGTCGCGCCAAGGCCAGGCTGACGGGGTCGCCGCCGGCGATCACCAGCCGCGTGGTCGGTCGATACTGTCGGGCGATCTCGCCTTTGCGCTGCCCGACGCTCCAGTCGGTGACCACCGTCAGCGGACGCCGCGCATCGCGCGTCTGCCGCCATCGCGCGACCTGCGCCGGTGCGTCGCGCAGCGTTCGCACCAGAATCCCGATGCGCCCGCCACAGGCGAGCTGGATGTCCAGCACCGGGCTGCCGGCGCCGTAGTCGAGATAGCGCGGTTCGCCGTCGGCGAGCACGCCCAGGGCCTGCTGCGCCACTTCGGCTTCGACGCAACCGCCCGAGACGTAGCCGGCGCATTCTCCGAGATCATTGATCGCCATTTCGGAGCCCAGAGGGCGTGGCGAGGTGCCCTCGATCTCGACGAGCGTGGCCAGCGCGAAGCGGCGGCCGTCGACGAGCCAGCGCTCCAGCGTCGGCAGCAGATCGTCGACCAGGCCATACTCCGGCCAGTCCGGCCAGTCCGCTATGCGCGTGCTGGCCGGGATGCGCGGCGTCGTTTCGGGCATCAGGCCTTGGCCAGCCCGGCGCGCGTGAACGGCAGTTGACGTACGCGTTTGCCGGTGAGCTTGTACACCGCATTGGCCACGGCCGGTGCCAACGGCGGCACGCCGGGTTCTCCGACGCCGGTGGGCTGCTCCTGCGACGGCACGATGTGCACCTCCACCTTCGGCATCTCGGGAATCCGCAATACTTGGTAGTCGTGGAAGTTGCTCTGTTTGGGCACACCGTTCTCGATCGTGATCTCGCCGTACAGCGCGGCGGCCAGGGCAAAGCCCGCGCCGCCTTCCATCTGCGCCGCGATCTGGTCGGGGTTGACCGGAACACCGCAGTCCACGGCGACGGTGAGGCGATGCACGCGCGGCAGGCCGTCCTTGCCGATCGAGACTTCGGCCACGTGCGCGACGTAGGAGTCGAACGAGAAATGCACGGCCACGCCGAGCGCGCGGCCGGCTTTGGGCTTGTTGCCCCAGCCGGACTTCTCGGCCGCCAGCTTGAGCACGCCGGCCATGCGCGGCGCTTCGTCGAGCAGCGCCAGGCGGAATTCCACAGGGTCGCGTCCGGCCTTTTCGGCCAGTTCGTCCATCAGGGTTTCCATGACGAAGCCGGTATGCGTGTTGCCGACCGAACGCCACCACAGCGGACGCACCGCCTGCTTCGGCGAATGCATGGTCACCGAGAACGCCGGAATTGCGTAGGGCGTGGGTTCGACCCCTTCGCTGGTCGATTCGTCCACGCCGTTTTTGACGTTGCCGGCCATGATGTCCGTGGCGCCCATGATCGACTGGCCGACGATGCTGTGCTGCCACGCGGTGATGGCGCCCTCACCGTTGAGACCGATCTTCGCCTTGTGGACGTACAGCGGGCGGTAGAGGCCGCCCTGCATGTCATCCTCGCGACTCCACTGCACCCGAATCGGCGCTTCGCTCCCGCTCTTCTGTTTCATCGCCTTGGCGACGTTGACGGCTTCCACCGTGAAGTCGGCCCAGGCATTGGCGCGCCTGCCGAAGCTGCCGCCCGAGATCAGGGGATTGAGTGAAACTTGTTCGGGCTTGAGCCCGGAGGCCTCGGCCGCCTTGGGAAGGTCCATCGACGGGAATTGATGGCCACCCCAGGTTTCCAGCTTCCCGTCGTGCAGCCAGGCCACGCAATTCATCGGCTCCATTGAGGCGTGTGCGAGGTATGGCAGGCGGTACACCGCCTCGAGGGTGGTCTCGGCGCCGTCGAGTCCGCTCTGGGTCTTGTCCGAGGCCACGACGACGGCGCCGGCCTGGTCGGTCATCGCTTCGTATTCCTCGTAGAGCGCCTCGCTGGACACCGGGCCGGCACCGCTGCGGTCCCACTCCAGCTTCAGCAGCTTGCGTGCCTTCAGGGCCGGCCACATCGACTTTGCGACCACCGCCACGCCTTCGGGGATCTTCACGACATCGACGACACCGCTGACCTTGAGCGCCTCGGCTGCGTCGAAGGACTTGAGGCTGGCACCGAACGCCGGTGGTCGCGCGATCACCGCCGTCAGTAGGCCGGGGAGTTTCACGTCGATCGTGTAGGTCGCCGTGCCGTTGCATTTGGCTGGGGAATCCAGACGATGCGTATTGCGCTTGCCGACGTAGACGAACTTCGAGGGATCCTTGAGCGGTGCGTTCTTCGGTGGCTGCAGCGTCGCCGCATCCTCGGCCAGCTCGCCGAATGTGGCGGAGTTGCCGCCGCCCGACACCACGCCCTTGCTCACCGTGATCTGCTTTGCCGGAACCCCCCAGCGCTTGGCTGCGGCCTCCACCAGCATCGCCCGCGCGGTGGCGCCGGCATGACGCATCTGCATCCAGGAATTGGCGATCGCGGTCGAGCCGCCGGTGCCCTGCATGCCCCCCATGTTGAGGTTGCCGTAGAGCTTGGCATTGGCGGGAGCGTACTCCGCTTGGACGCGGGCGAGATCGGCGTCGAGTTCCTCGGCGAGGATCGTGGTCAGGCCTGTGGTCACGCCCTGGCCCATCTCGTGATGCTTGACGATCAGCGTCACCGTGTCGTCGGGTCCGATGCGCACAAAGGCGTTCGGCGCGAATTGGGTGTCGGCCGTTTGCGCCGCGCGTGCACGGCCGGGCGATGCGAGATAAACGCCCATGACCAGTCCGGCGGCACCGGCGGACTTGAGAAAGCTGCGTCGGTCGAGCCCGCCGCCGAGCGTGTGGAGTTCGCGAGCCAGGGTATCGGAGTCCAGGAATTTCATGGTGCGTCGTCCTCAGGCCGTCATCTGTTCCGCGGCGCGATGAATCGCGGCGCGAATGCGTTGATAGGTCGCGCAGCGGCAGATGTTGCCGGCCATCGCGCCATCGATGTCATCGTCGGTCGGCTTCGGAATCTGCTCCAGCAGCGCCACCGCCGACATGATCTGACCGGACTGGCAGTAACCGCATTGCACCACGTCGAGTTCGACCCAGGCTGCCTGCACCGCCTTGGCGGCGTTCGATGACAGGCCCTCGATGGTCGTGATCTCGGCGTTCTGCGCGATCGAGTACGGCGCCGAACAGGACCGCAACGGCGAACCGTTGACGTGCACGGTGCAGGCGCCGCACTGGGCGATGCCGCAGCCGAACTTGGTGCCGGTCAGGCCCAGTTCGTCGCGCAAAACCCAGAGTAAGGGGGTATCCGAATCGACCTCGACTTGATGAATCTGGCCGTTGACCTTCAGGCTGGGCATGCTCGTCTCCATGGGTAGGCCGTGCGGATATGCGGCACGGCGCGTGCCTTGTTCCAGTCCAGCAGACCGGCGATTCCGCGATGTTCGCGGTCTTCTTCACCGGGATGTGGCGCTGGGCTTCTTCGGCATAGAGTAACCAAAAACTGTTACCGTGAGGTAACGTTCAGCGGCGCGCGGGTTTTCGATCTTCAGAATGCCCTGCCAGCCGGCGTCGACGGGTACGACGCTAGGCCGATGGCAAGGAGACCCCCGATGAATGTTCCTCCACAACCGTTGCCCCGTCGATTCTGGATTCCTGCGGTATTGCTCTGTCTGGGACTGGCCGGCTGCGGCGAATCAAAATCGCACGAGATCGTAGACACCAGCGGCCCCGGCGGGGACCTGCGCGAGGTCGCCAGTTTCGATGGCATCGACGACGAAAGCGAGCGCTCGCGCGCCCTGTTCGTCGAAGCGTTCAAGGTCATCGGCCATCCACGCTGCGTGAACTGCCACCCGGCCAGCAATACGCCGACGCAGGGCACGGACATGCATACGCACAATCCGCCGGTGGCGCGCGGCAAGGACAACCACGGCGTCGTCGGCATGCGCTGCGATACCTGCCATCAGGACGAGAACTTCGCCGCCTCCGGCGTGCCCGGACACCCCGAATGGCATCTGGCGCCGATCGAAATGGCTTGGCAGGGCCGGACCATCACCGAAATCTGTGAACAGATTCAGGATCCGGACCGCAATGGTGGCAAGGACCTGGAAGCGCTGCATCACCACATGGCCGAGGACTCGCTGGTGGGCTGGGGCTGGAATCCGGGAAGCGATCGTGAGGCGGTTCCGGGCACGCAGGCCGCATTCGGCGCCCTGATCCAGGCCTGGATCGAAACCGGAGCGGCGTGCCCGACGGCCGGCGCCGCCTGATTTTTTGAAGCGGGCGGGGCAGGCCACAGGTCTGATCTGGAATCCAGAGGGCTATTCGCGTAAGCCCGGCCCGCCAGATTCCATGCCAGGATCCCCGAACCGGACGTCAGCCATTACGGACGGCTTGTGTAAGCTGATTCGGACAAGCGCCGGAGCGTAGGAATAGACCGACAAACGGACGCGCGGAACGTCACGTTCGATGTAGGACGCGGCGCTATCTGCGCCGCGAAAGCACTGCACCCACGGCGGCGCCAATCCCCACCCCCAGCGCCACGCCGATCGGGATATCGCCGAACGTCACGCCCATCGCGGTTCCGATTCCGGCGCCCAGCGC
Organism: Gammaproteobacteria bacterium; assembly: GCA_022599775.1. Taxonomy (GTDB): domain Bacteria; phylum Pseudomonadota; class Gammaproteobacteria; order Nevskiales; family Nevskiaceae; genus Banduia. Next base: position 13,507 of record JAHZLQ010000023.1, on the reverse strand, counting down.
GATGCCCAGTCCCATGAATTGGCGTGACTTGGGCTTTGGTGATTCGCGTTCGTTCATCGGTCATCCTCCGGCGGACGGTTCATGTCAGGCGCCGATCAGCCAACTCAGCAGGCTCAGACCAATCAGCAGGAACACCGTACCGCGTACGAAGCCGCGTTTCACGTAGGCGCGCAGCGCGGCGTAGAGCAGCAGCAGGCCCAGGATCAAAGGCAGCAAGCCGACGATGGAATCGGAAATGCCCAAGGCCTGCGCGACGCCGGTCACGAAATCCGAGATCGCCGAACGGATGAAGCCGAGGATCGTCGCCAGTGCCTCGACGATGAAGCGGATGAGGGAGCCGAGGATATTGCCCAGCCACTGAAAAAATCCGTCGGCCTGGGGGCGTGGCAGTGCGGCGCTGAGTGCATTCATCGCGGCATCTTAGCCTTACCGGCGGGACGTCAGCGCTCAGCCCTGCATCCATTCCGCCAGCGCGCAGGCCACGGTCTGCGTCGCCGCCTTGAGGTCGTTCAGGCGCAGACACTCATCGGCCGCATGGCCGTTGGCCTCGCCGAGCGTGCGCGGGCCGGCGCCGTAGAGCACGGTGGGAATGCCGGCGGCGGTGTAGTGACGCGCGTCGGTATACAGCGGCACGCCGTGCTCGATCACCGGCGTCCCGAGGAAGTGTTCGCCGTAGCGCTGCAGACTCTCGCAGAGTCTGTCCGCGCCCGGCAGCTTGACCAGCGGCAGTGCCAGCAGCAGGCGCCGCATCTCGATGCGAATGCCGGGGATCGTGGCGGCCGTGGATTCGATCAGCGCACGTAACTCGGTCTCCACGGCCTCCGGCGATTCCTCCGGAATCATGCGGCGGTCGATGCGAAAGCTGACGCGGTCCGGAACCACGTTGGTGTTGATGCCGCCCTCGATCAGGCCGACGTTGAGCGTGGGGTGGTCGATGCCGTGGGTTTGCGAGTGACGCGTCGCAAGGACATCGCGCGAGGCGTACAGCGCCTGCAGGATCGTGGTCGCGGCAGCCAGCGCATCGACGCCGGACTGCGGCATGGCGGCGTGGCCCTGTTTGCCGTGCACCGTCACTTCCAGATGCAGGCAGCCGTTGTGCGCCGTGGTCACGGCGTAGGCGAAGCCCGCGCCGAGCGCGAGGTCGGGCTTGCTGAGTCCCTGCTCAAGCAGCCGGCGCGGGCCGATGTCGCCGCCGACTTCCTCGTCGTAGGTGAAGTGCAGTTCGATGCTGCCCTTGAGCGCCGCACCGGTGGCGGCGAGTTTCTTCAAGGCCAGCAGCGCGTAGGTATAGGTGGCGAAGTCCGACTTGCTGACGGCGACGCCGCGGCCAAGCATCACCGGCCCGTGCTGCGGGTCGTCGACGATGGCGGCGCCGTAGGGGTCCTGCGTCCAGCCGCGGCCGGGCGGCACCACGTCGCCGTGCGCATTGAGCGCGATGCAGGGGCCGCCCTCGCCGAAGCGCTGGCGCACGATCAGGTTGGTGGCGGAGATCATGCCGGCTTCGTGCGCCACGGCTTCGGGCACCGGATACTCCTCCACCTCGAAGCCGAGTTCGCGCAGCAGCGCCGCCGCCTTGAGCGCATGCGCCGCGCAGTCGCCCGGCGGGTTGTCGGTGGGAATGCGCACCAGTTCGGCGAGGAAACGACAGGCGGCCGGAAAGTCGGCTGCGACCTGGGCGGCGAGGCGGTCACGGGTTCGGTCGTCGATCATCTTCGGAGTCATGGGGCCGGATGGCGCACGAGAAAATCGGCGACCACGCGCGCGGCGATGTCGGCGTCGAGTTCGCTCAGGGTTTCATCGGGATGGTGGCTGATGCCGCCGTTGCCGCAGCGCACGAACAGCATGCCGGTCGGCGTCAATGCCGCCAGCGGCACCGCGTCGTGACCGGCTCCGCTGGCCAGTTGGCGCACGGCATCGCGGCCGGTGACGTGGCGAATGCTGTCGGCCAGCGCCTGACGGATCGTCGGCGCGCAGGGCGTGGCCGCGCCCTTGAGCACTTCTTCGAGTTCGATGCGCACGCCGCGCCGGACGCGGATGCGTTCGATCTCGGCGATGATGTCGGCCACGGCGGCGTCGCGCGTGGCGTCCTCGGGCGCGCGCACATCCAGCGACAGTTCGCAGCGGCCGGGGATCACGTTGACCGCGCCGCCCGGCACCTGCAGTCGGCCGACGGTGCCGACAAGTCCCGGAACGCCGGCACAGCGCTGTTCGGTGTAGAGCAGGATTTCGGCTGCGGCTGCGGCCGCGTCATGGCGCAGGTGCATGGGTACGGTGCCGGCGTGGCCAGCGGTGCCTTCGATTCGGATCAGGAAGCGCTGGCTGCCGTTGATCGCCGTGACCACGCCCAGCGGCAAGTCCTCGTCCAGCAGTTGTGGACCCTGTTCGATGTGGACTTCGAGATAGCCCAGCACCGATTCAGGGTCGCGTGCCAGCGCGGGAATCGCCTGCGGATCGAGTCCGGCGGCGGTCAATGCCTGGCGCAGGCTGATGCCGTCCGCGTCCTGCCGGTCGAGCAGGCCCATGTCGAACTGCCCGGTGACGGCGCGGCTGCCGAGATAGGTGGAGCCGAAGCGCACGCCTTCCTCGTCGCCGAACCCGATGATCTCCAGATCGTAGTCCAGCGTCACGCCGCTGTGGCGCAGCTGCTCGACCACGGCGATCGGCAGCAGGATGCCGAGACGGCCGTCGTAGGCACCGCCGTTGACCACGGTGTCGTAGTGCGAGCCCATCAGCAGCGTCTTTGCGTTCGGGCGGCCGCAGGACCAGCGGCCGACGACGTTGCCGATGGCGTCGATATGCGCCTGCATTCCGGCCGCGCGCATCCAGTCGCAAAGCCGTTGCGCGGTCGCGCGATGGGCCGCGCCGAGATAGGTGCAGCTCAGCGCGTCCGCATCGTCGGAGTACTGACGTAGATGATCGGCCATGGCGAGGATGCTGTCGCCCATCGGTTCGCGCAGGCGCTCGGCGAGGCGGAATTCGGCGATACGTTCGATCTGTGCCAGCGCGGTCGCCCGCTCGGTTTCGGGGTCGTTGTTCAGGCGCTGCTCGAAGGCCCGCAGCACCGAGCTTCGGTCATGGCCCTTGACCGCGAGTACGAACGGAAAACCGAAGCGCGTGTTGTAGGCCTCGTTGAGCGTTTGCAGACGTTCGAATTCCTCGGCGCTGCATTCGGACAGGCCGGCGCCGGCCTGTTCACGCGTGGATTCGGCCGTGAGTTCGCCGCGCACCGCCGCCTTGCCGGCCAGTTCCGGATGCGCGCGCACCAGTGCCAGCTGTTCGTCCGTCATCGCGGCCAGCACCACCGCCTGCATCGCCGCCAGTAATTCCAGACGCGAGGCGAACGGTCGTGCGACCGCTGCGCGTTCGGCGATCCACGGCGAGTGTTCGTAGATGCCGTCGAGCCGGGCGGCGAAGTCGGTGGCCGATGCGCGATTGAGCGCCGCCAGCTCGAGGCGCGGGTCTGCGCTCACGCCGTGGACTCCGCCGGGAAGCGCTCGATCCAGTGGTGTGCGATGTCGATGCGGCGACAGACCCAGACGTCCTCGTGGGCCTGCAGGTGATCGACAAAGCGCGCCAGCGCCGCCATTCGCGCCGGCCGGCCGATGATGCGGTTGTGCAGGCCGATCGACAGCATCTTCGGCGCGTTGAGGCCGTTCGGGTCGCCTTCGGCATAAAGCACGTCGAAGGCGTCACGCAGATGTTCGAAGAACTGCGTGCCGGTGGCGAAACCCTGCGGGCTGGCGAAGCGCATGTCGTTGGTGTCTAGCGTGTACGGCACCACCAGATGCGGCTTCACGCCTTGCTTAGTGTCCACGCGCGTCCAGTACGGCAGATCGTCGGCATAGGAATCCGCGTCGTAGACGAAGCCGCCGTGCTCGACCACCAGCTTGCGCGTGTTGGGGCTGTCGCGGCCGGTGTACCAGCCCTGCGGCGCCTCGCCGCTGAGTGTGCGCAGGATGTTCACGGCCTCGGCCATGTGCGCGCGTTCGGTGGCCTCGTCGATCAACTGGTAGTTGATCCAGCGCAGGCCGTGGCAGGCGATCTCATGGCCGAGTTCGCGGCAGGCCGCAAGTGCTTCCGGATGGCGCGCCAGCGCCATCGCCACGCCGAAGATCGTCAGCGGCAGGCCGCGCGATTCGAACAGCCTCAGCACGCGCCAGAAGCCGGCACGCGTGCCGTATTCGTAGAGCGATTCGATGCTCTGGTGGCGCATCGGGAAGGCCTGCGGGCTGTACATCTCCGACAGGAAGGTCTCCGAGGCGGCATCGCCGTGCAGCACCGAGTTCTCCGAGCCTTCCTCAAAATTGAGCACGAACTGCACGGCGATGCGCGCGCCGCCCGGCCACTGCGGATGCGGCGGCGTGCGGCCGTAGCCGATCAGATCGCGGGGGTAGTTCGGGTCGTCGGGATTCACGGTTAGAGTTGGCGGTTAGATTCGGCGTTTAGATTCGGCGGTCGGGTTTGGGGGGCGGTTTCGTTGGGTATTCAGGTGCGTGCCGGCGGTGCCAGCACGCTGTAAAGATCCACACCCGGGGTTTCGGGTTCTTCGAGCTGCAGTTCGCCGAGTACGTGGTCGAGATGTTCGAGCATCAGTCCGGAGGCGTTCGCGCTGCGCGCCAGCAGCGCCTGGTACAGCGAGCTGTGTTCGTCGGGCGGGCAGCTCGACGCGCCGGGCGCCTGATAGACGGCGACGATCAGCGAGGATCGCGAGACCAGTTCGCGCAGCAGTTCGAGCAGGGTATGGTTGCCGGCGATCTCCGCCAGCAGCAGATGGAATTCGCCGGACAGGCGGATCATCGCGCGGCGGTCGCGGCGTTTCCACGCGTCCTGTTCGGCTTCGAGCATCGCGCTCACGCGCTGAATGTCCGCATCGGTGGCCACCTGCACGAACTTGGCGACGATGCCGGCCTCGAGCAGGCGCCGCGCCTCGAACACGTCCAGCGCGTCCTGTGTGGTCGGCTTGCACACCACGGCGCCACGGTTCGGCATCAGGGTGACCAGACGCTCGTTGGCGAGGCGTTGCAGCACCTGCCGCACGCGCGTGCGGCCCAGCGAGAAGATCTCACACAGCTTGGTTTCGACCAGCCGCGTTTCCGGCGGCAGGCTGTGATCCATGATCGCCTCGCAGATGCGTTCGTAGGCCTGGTCGACGTCGGTTTCCGTCACGGCGTCCGGGGCCGACGGGCGTTTGCCGCGGCCGGCGCGGCGCAGCGGAAAGCCGGCGATTTCGGCGCTCATGCGCTGGCTCCGGTGTTCGCAACCATCCGTAGGGTGGGCAAAGCGCAGCGTGCCCACGCGTCCGGGGCGCGGCGACCCGCGTGGGCACGGGCTGCGCCCTTTGCCCACCCTACGGAGCTTGGTGGGCATGCTTGTCGTGAAGGTGTGGCGGCTTCGATTCGACGTCGAGGGTCTTTCGTCATTCGGAGACGTTTGCGACCGGTTCCGGCGCCCTTCGGCGCCGGGTCCCTTTTCTTTGCTTGTCCATCGAGACGAGACGAAAAGAAAGGACATCCCGCTGCGCGCGGCACCCCACCCGGCGCTTCCGAAGGGGGCCAAACCGCGAAAAGCAGAAGCACCCGTAGGGTGGGCAAAGCGCAGCGTGCCCACGCGTCTTGGGCGCGGCGATCCGCGTGGGCACGGCCTTCGGCCTTTGCCCACCCTACGGAACGGTCGGAATGTTCGGAACGGTTCATTGATTCTGCTTTCATCATTCAGGCCGCCATCTCTACGGCTTCTCCCATGACATAACACCGCCGAATCGCCCGATCGTCGCCCAGCGTCATCGCCAATAGCAGCGTCTCGCCCAGCGTGCGCGCCTGGGAACTGCGCCGCGCCAGCAAGGGCGTGGCCGCAAGGTCGAGAACCACGAAGTCGGCTTCGTTGCCGGCGCGGAACGAACCGATGCGATCGTCCAGGTGCAGCACGCGCGCACCGCCCAGCGTCGCCAGATAAAAGGCACGCAGCGGCGTCAGCGTCTGCTGCCGCAGCTGCGCCACCTTGTAGGCCTCGCCGAGCGTGCGCAGCATCGAAAAGCTGGTGCCGCCGCCGACGTCCGTGCCCATGCCGAAGCGCACACCGGCGGCGTCGGTGGCGGCGATGTCGAACAGGCCGCTGCCGAGATAGAGGTTCGAAGTCGGGCAGAAGGCGATGCCGGCCTGCGCTTCGTGCATGCGTGCACGGTCGGTCTCGTCCAGGTGCAGGCAGTGGGCGTAGACCGAGCGTTCGCGCACCAGACCGTAACGGTCGTAGACATCGAGGTAGCTGCGACTCCAGGGGTGCAGTTCGCGCACCCAGTCGATCTCGCCGAAGTTCTCGGCGAGGTGGCTGTGCACGTAGACATCCGGATGTTCGGCGGCAAGCTGCCCGGCGGCCTGCATCTGCGCGTCCGAGCAGGTCACGGCGAAGCGCGGCGTGATCGCGTAGTGCAGGCGCTCCGTGCCGTGCCAGCGTTCGATCAGCGCGCGATTGTCGCGGTCGCTGGAGGCGGCGGTGTCGCGCAGGTTCTCGGGGCAGTGGCGGTCCATCATCGCCTTGCCGGCGATCATGCGCAGGCCGCGCGACTGGCTGGCCTGCATGAAGGCGTCCACCGAGGTCCTGTGCACGGTGCCGAACACCAGCGCGGTGGTGGTGCCGTTGCGCAGCAGTTCGTCGAGAAAGAAGTCCGCGACCCCGCGTGCGTAGGCGGCGTCGCCGAAGCGCGCCTCGGCCGGAAAGGTGTAGTCGCTGAGCCAGTCCAGCAACTGGCGTCCGCCGGAGCCGATGATCTCGGTCTGCGGATAGTGAATGTGCGTGTCGATGAAGCCCGGCAGCAGCAGCGCGTTTGCATGCTCGACGATGTCGGTCTCGGCCGGCAGCGTCGCCAGCAGTTGCGCGGCCGGTCCGGCAGCCTGCACGCGACCGTCGGTGACCAGCAGCAGGCCGTCCTCGAAGTACTCGTAGGCGCCGGCCTCGTCGTGTTCGCCGGGGTCGGCGAGGAAATGCAGCAGCGCGCCGCGATGGGCTGTCAGTTGCGCGCTCATGGCTGCGGCGCTCCAGCGTCGATCCAGGCGATCAGCTGCGCACGTTCGGCATCGGTCATCTTCGTGAGATTGCCGATCGGCATGGCGCGGCTGGCGACCTGCTGGCGCACCTGTTCGAGATGCGCCAGCAGCGTCTCCGGCGTGTCGAGTTCGATGCCCAGCGGCGCGCTGTAGAAACCGGGCTGGGTCGGCTGTTCGGCGTGGCAGCCGGCGCAGCGCTCGATGACGATGGCCTGGGCGCGCTCGAAGCTCGGAACCTCGACTGTTTCGGTGCTCGCGGTGTCGTCTGCGGCTGTGACCTGGGCCGCTGCCGGCGGTGTCGGCCGCAATGCCACGACCACGACGAGGATCGCCAGCACACCGACAATCGCCGGCAGCGGCGAGGTCTTGCCGCCGCGCTCGTGCGCCTTGTGGCGTGCCACGAACCAGGCGCGGATCGCGGCGCCGGCGAAGCACAGGCCGATCAGCACCAGCCAGTTGTACGCGCCGCCGTAGGTCATGGCGTAGTGGTTGCTGATCATCGTGAACAGCACCGGCAGCGTGAAATAGGTGTTGTGCACCGAACGCTGTTTGCCGCGCGCGCCGTAGACCGGATTGGGCGCCTCGTCACGCGACATCGCGGCCACGTTCTTGCGCTGCCCCGGAATGATCACCATCAGCACGTTGGCGGCCATGATTGTCGCCATCATCGCGCCGAAATGCAGGAAGGCGCCGCGTCCCGAGAACACCTGGCACAGTCCCCAGGCGGCGGCGCACAGCAGCAGCGCCAGCACCGCGGCGAGTGCGCGGTCGTCGCGCCCCAGCGGCGAGCGGCACAGGCCGTCGTAGACCGCCCAGCCGGCGAGCAGCGAGCCCAGGCCGATCGCCACCGCCTGCCAGCCGGCCAGCGCCGCGACCGCGGGGTCGATCATGTACACCTCGGGCGAGCGGTAGTACAGCACGCACAGCAGGAAGAAGCCGGACAGCCAGGTGCTGTACGCCTCCCAATAGAACCAGTGCAGCGATCCCGGCATTTGCGCCGGGGCCAGCGCGTACTTCTGCGCATGGTAGAAGCCGCCGCCGTGCACCGACCACAGTTCGCCGCCGACGCCCTTGGCGGCGTCCGCCGGGTTTGCAGGCTTGAGCAGATGATTGTCCAGCCACACGAAGTAGAACGAGGCACCGATCCAGGCGATGCCGGTGATGAGGTGCACCCAGCGCCCCAGCAGGCTCAACCAGTCGAACAGATAGGCGTCCATGCGCGGTTCAGAGGTCCGGGTGGTAGGGCTTGCCGAGTGCGGCCGGCTGGTTGAGCAGGATGATCTTGCCGTCGCGGCAGATCAGCACCAGCACCACGATGGTGGCGATGTACGGCAGCATCGACATGAATTCGGACGGCACATGCAGGCCGAAGCCCTGGGCGTACAGCTGCAGCACGGTGACGCCGCCGAACAGGTAGGCGCCGAGCAGCACGCGCAGCGGCTTCCAGGTGGCGAACACCACCAGCGCCAGCGCGATCCAGCCGCGGCCGGAACTCATCGACTCCACCCACATCGGTGTCAGCGCGGTCGAAAGATAGGCGCCGGCGACGCCGCTACAGGCGCCGCCGAACATCACCGCGGCGTAGCGCACCAGCGTCACCGGCCGGCCGATCGCATGCGCCACGCCGGGCGCCTCGCCGACCGCGCGCGTCAGCAGTCCCCAATGCGAGCGCGTGAGGAACCACTGCACCGCGAAGAACAGCACGATGGAGCCGTAGACCACGAGGTTGTATTTGAACAGCAGCGGCCCGAGCAGCGGAATGTCCGATAGCACGGGAATGTCCAGTGCCGGCACCGGGCTGATCGGCTGGCCGACGAAGGGCCGCCCGGCGAACGAGGACAGGCCCACGCCGAACAGCGTCAGCGCCAGGCCGGTGGCGACCTGATTGGTTTGCAGCGTGATCGTGAGAAAGCCGAAGATCAGCGACATCAGCACGCCGGCCGCGATGGCGGCGAGATAGCCGAGTGCGAGGCTGCCGGTGCTGAGGCCGACGGCGAAGGCCGCCACTGCGCCGATCAGCATCATGCCTTCGACACCGAGGTTGAGCACGCCGGCCTTTTCGGTGACCAGTTCGCCGAGCGCGGCATAGATCAGCGGCGTGGCGGCGACCACGGTGCTGACGAGGATCGCGATGATTTGATCAGTGGTCATGAGGCGCACCGGTTCCGCGCAATTCGTAGGGTGGGCAAAGCGCAGCGTGCCCACGCGTTTGTGGTGACCTTGCCCGCGTGGGCTCGGCCTGCGGCCTTTGCCCACCCTACGGTCGTCTGCGCGCGACGCCCCGCCCGGCGCTTCCGAAGGGGCCCGAACAGCGAAAAGCCACAGCAAAAGCTCCCCTCTCCCGCATGCGGGAGAGGGGTTAGGGGAGAGGGCCGCGCGCAGCGCGGAATGCGGTTCGCCATCACGCTGCTCCCGCCACGGTTCTGACCCGCAGCCGGAAGTTCACGAACAGATCCGCCGCCAGCAGATAGAACAGCAACAATCCCTGAAACAGCCCGGTGATCGCCGAAGGCAGCGCCAGGCTCATTTGCGCCTGCTCTCCACCGAGATACAGCAGCGACATCAACAGCGAGGCCAGCAGGATGCCCACCGGGTGCAGCCGCCCCACGAAGGCGACGATGATCGCGGCGAAGCCGTAGCCGGGCGAGATCTGCGGCTGCAGCTGGCCGATTGGCCCGGCCACTTCGGCGATGCCGGCTAGGCCCGCCGTTCCGCCGCTGATCAGCAGCGCCAGCCAGATGTTGCGCTTTTCGCCGAAGCCGGCGTAAGTCGCCGCCGCGGGCGCCAGACCGGAAACCTGCATGCGAAAACCGGCGTGAGTCTTCTGCGTGAAGAACCAGGACGCGGCGACCAGCAGCAGTGCGATCAGGAACGCGGTGTTGACGCGCGTGCCGTCCCACAGAATCGGCAGCAGTTCCCACTCCTCGAACAGGCGCGACTGCGGAAAGTTGAAGCCCATCGGGTCGCGCCAGGGGCCGTGCACCAGCCAGGCCAGCAGCAGTTGCGCGATGTAGACCAGCATCAGGCTGGTGAGGATTTCGTTGGTGTGAAAGCGGGTGCGCAGCAGCGCCGGAATCGCCGCCCACAGCATGCCGCCGATGATCCCGGCAACGAGCATCGCCGGCAAGATCCACGACGATTCGCTCTCGCCCCAGGCCAGCGCCACGCCGGTGCCGGCCAGCGCGCCGACGATGAGCTGGCCCTCGGCGCCGATGTTCCAGACATTGGCGCGAAAGCCGATCGCCAGGCCCAGCGCGCACAGCAGCAGCGGCGTGGTCTTGAGCAGCAGTTCGCCCAAGCCGTAAATGCTGTTCAGCGGCTTGATGAAGAACACCTGGAAGGCTTCGACCGGATTCTTGCCGAGGATCAGGAAGATCAGCAGGCCGGTGACCAGCATCGCCGCCGCCGCGATCAGCGGCGAGGCCAGGCGCATCGCGCCCGAGGGTTCGGGGCGTTTCTCAAGCCGCAACACGCTCGGCCTCCTCGTGCTCGATGAAACCGCCGGCCATCCAGCTGCCGATTTCCTCGATGCTGGTCTCGGCCGGTTTGCGCAGCGGCGACAGCCGGCCCTGTGCGATCACGGCGATGCGATCACAGATCGAGAACAGTTCGTCGAGTTCCTCGGACACCACCAGCACCGCGCCGCCGCGGTCGCGCAGGTCGATCAGCGCCTGCCGGATCATTTGCGCGGCGCCCACGTCCACGCCCCAGGTCGGCTGCGCGGCCAGCATCACCTTGGGCTCGTGGCTGATCTCGCGGCCGACGATGAACTTCTGCAGGTTGCCGCCGGAGAGGCTGCTGGCCAGCGCGGCCGTGCCGTTGCACTTGACCTTGTAGGTGTCGATCACGCGTTCGGCGAAGGCGCGCGCCGTGCGCATCTTCACCAGGCCGCGGCGCACCATGCTCGCGGCGCCGGTGAGCAGGGCGTTGTCGGCGAGGCTCAGGCTTGGCACCGCGCCGTGACCGAGGCGGTCCTCGGGAACGAAGGCCAGGCCGAGATCGCGGCGCCGCGCCGGGTCGGACTGCGCCACCGGCAGGCCGCAGAGCCGGACCTGACCGGCATCCGTGCACGGCGTCTCGCCGGAGATCGCCGCCATCAGCTCGGCCTGGCCGTTGCCGGAAACGCCGGCGATGCCGATGATCTCGCCGCTGCGCACGCGCAGGTCGATGTTGTGCAGCGAGGTGCCGAAAGGATCCGGCGAGGCCAGCGTCAGATTGGTCAGCTCCAGCTTGATCTCACCGGCCTCGCGCGGAATCAGGCTGCATTCGGTGAGTTCGTTTCCGATCATCAGCCGCGCGAGGCTGGCATTGCTCTCGTCGGCCGGTGTGGCGGTGCCGCTGACGCGGCCGCCGCGCAGCACCGTGGCGGTGCCGCACAGCTCGCGAATCTCGTCGAGCTTGTGGCTGATGTAGAGAATGCTCACGCCCTCGTCGGCGAGCCGGCGCAGGGTCTCGAACAGCACGCGCACCGCCTGCGGCGTCAGCACCGAAGTCGGCTCGTCCATGATCAGCAGACGCGGTTGCTGCAACAGGCAACGCACGATCTCCACGCGCTGGCGCTCGCCCACCGACATGCTGTGCACCAGGCGTTGCGGGTCCACCGGCAGGCCGTAACGCTGCGAGACCTCGCGGATGCGCTCGCCGAGTTGCGGCAGCGGCTCGCGCTGGTCCAGCGCCAGCGAAATGTTCTCGGCCACGCTCAGGGTTTCGAACAGCGAAAAGTGCTGGAACACCATGCCGATGCCCAGCGCGCGCGCCGCTTTCGGATTGGCGATCGTCACCGCCTGGCCTTCCCATTCGATGTGGCCTTCGTCGGGGCGCGTCACGCCGTAGACGATTTTCATCAGCGTGCTCTTGCCGGCGCCGTTTTCGCCCATCAGCGCGTGAATCTCGCCGCGCTGCACGCACAGGTCCACGCCATCGTTGGCGACCACGCCGGGATAGCGCTTGGAGATGCCGCGCAATACCAGGCGCGGTGCGTTCAGGTCTGCCGGGTTTTGCATACGTGGCACTGCTCGGTGTTGCAGGGAGACTCGATCGGCTGCGGCGCCGGCGAGGTGGTTTTGTCGGATGTGGCGCTCAGCGTCTGCATGACTTGCGCGGCCACGCCCACGGCGATCGCGCCGGGCCATTTGCTGTCGATTCCGGGCACGCCGATCGGGCAGGTAAGGCGGGCCATGCGCGCCTCGTCGATGCCGTCGCGGCGCAGCCGCGAACGAAAGCGCGCGGCCTTGCTGTCCGAGCCGATCAGGCCGAGGTAGCGCGCGTCGCCGCGTTGCAGCAGGGCCAGCACCAGCGCGTAGTCCAGCGCGTGATCATGCGTCATGACGATGTGCGCGGCGCCGGGTGGTGCCTCGTGCTGCACCGCCAGCGGCGCGGTGGCGCGCGGCGTCACCGATTCCGGCAGACCGGTCGGGAACACGCCGGGGCGCGCATCGATCCAGGTCACTTGCAGCGGCAGTTCGGCCAGCACACGCACCAAGGCCTGACCGACGTGTCCGGCGCCGTACAGCCACAGCGGCTGGCGGGCGTCGTCGAGGCGTTCGAGCAGTTCGGCGCTATCACGGTCACGATGCAGTGTGACGCGAGCCAGTGAAGGAGCCGCCACGATGCTGCGGGTTTCGATGCGTTCGCCGCGCAGGGTGCTGCGCAGCCATAGCGGCTTGCCGGTTTGCTGCTCGGTGACGAGTCGTTCGAGCAGCGGCCGGTCTGCGCCGGTCCAGCGCTCCAGCCAGATTTCGACCACGCCGCCGCAGCATTGGCCGAGTTCGATGCCGAGTATCAGTTTTTGCACGCGGGCGTTCGCGTCACCGTCCAACAGATCGCGGGCGGCGCGCAGCGCCTGCCATTCGAGATTGCCACCGCCGACGGTGCCGTACAGCGTGTCGCCGGCCAGCAGCATGCAGGCGCCCGCCTCGCGCGGCGCCGAGCCGCGGACGGCCGCGATCAGCACGCGGATGACGGCGTCGTGTTTGCGCAGGCTGGCGAGGGTTTGGCGGGGCCAGCAGTGGAGGGGGCGCAGCCAGTGTCCGGTTCCGGCGGACTGCGCGGATTGTGGGGTTGCGTGGAGGCTAAGCATGACTGGCTTGCTCGCGTGTCCACGTGCTTGTGGTGACCGTGCCCGCGTGGGCACGGCCTGCGGCCTTTGCCCACCCTACGGTTTTGTCGTGTACCCAGGGCCGTAGGGTGGGCAAAGCGTAGCGTGCCCACGCGTTTAGGCTCCGATCTGGATTCCTTCGATGACGCGTCGAGGGTCTGGCGTCTTTGGGTGGCGCCGAGAGGGGTTCCGCCGCCCCCGACAGATCCCGCGCTGTTGTTGGTCACGCGCACCAGCGAACCCCACACCGCGCTGGTGAATGCACCGGAGTTGAACCCGCTGATCTCGCCGCGCGCGTTGTAGTCGAGGTAGAGACACCAGGTGTCCGCCATGTCGACGATGTAGGCGCCGTAGTCTTGCAGGGCGCGCG
>JAHZLQ010000022.1:0-37500 GCA_022599775.1 Gammaproteobacteria bacterium | reverse complement strand
GATCTGCGGCGTGGCCTGATCGAGCCCGACGATTTTTCTGATCCGTATCGATTGCGGAACGCGCTTCGTGTCGTTGACGACGAATTTTCAGGCCGGGTTCGCGGAACCGTCTCCGCAGGTCTCGTCAGCAATGGCTGTGAACCGGCACTTTACGTGTTCGATGGAGAGGACGCGGACGTGGGGGACATTGGCGGTGACAATGAGCCCCTGACGTCGGTCGGCCTTGTCGCCCAGAACGGCAGTAGTGGATTGTCCTACAGCATCGGCTTTCTGGAAGCCGGTGACTACACAATAGCCTTTACCTGTGACGCCGAGGACGATGACCCGGAAGATGATGATGAGCTGTCGTTCCGTCGTGAGCGCAACTTCGAGATTGAGGAAGGCGAAGAAACGATCTTGGACATCAATTGATCGTGCGCCTATCGATGGGCGCCGACGACATGCCGGCGGTTTGCGGCCGAATGTCAGTCCTTGAAGCCGGACCTTTTGTCCGACCGCAACATCGTGCGGCGAACTTCCACAGGTAGAGCAGATTGCCGATCAAGTGCGGCCATTGTCCGTACAGGAACATCGAACTGAACACCGTCAGCCAGGCGGGAATCAATCCGTACTGCTGAATCAGTTGCTGCCCCGCTTCGGCCGACAATGCGCTTTGCCACAGGAAGGCGAATACACATCCGGCGAGCACGCAATATGGTGATGAATGGCACCCTTGCCAAGGGTGTGATGATGCAATTCATCGGTTCGTGACGCCCGGCGCCGGGAAGCTGCGGCAGACGGCGATCGACGCGGGATCACGAATGCAGTGCCGATAGAGTGCTGAAGCTTCGTTGACCTCGACATTGATCTCAACGGTTTCAGCACCGCTTGAACGCGCGAGTTCGGCGAGCCCGGCGGCGGGCCAGACCGAGCCTGAGGTGCCGATCGACACGAACAGGTCACAGGCCGCGATCAGTGCCTCGGCGGCGCCCCACGCGTCGGTACCGACGCGGTCCTCGAACCAGGTGATGTCAGGCCTGAGCGGCCTTCCGCATTGAGGGCATGCGCGACGCGCATAGGCAGCATGAGCCAAGTCGACCGAGCGGCCATGCAGTTCGCATCGAACGCGCCACAGGCTGCCATGCAGTTCGACCACGCTGCGCGAGCCTGCACGTTGGTGCATTCCGTCGATGTTCTGCGTCACGATCGCAAGATTCGGGTGAAGCGATTCGAGCTGAGCCAACCTGAAGTGGCCCGCATGCGGCGCGCATTCAAGCACTTTGCGGCGTCGAGTCTGGTGAAAGTCCTGAACGGATCGCGCGTCCTTGTCGAACGCTCGTTGACACGCGTAGTCCTGCCACCGGTATTGCGACCAGATCCCACCATGTCCTCGATAAGTTGGAACACCGCATTCGGCTGACATCCCGGCACCGGTGAAAAAAACCACACGCGTATAGCGGCTGACATCAAAGATCGGCGGACTCACGGCAGTCCGTCCAGCTTGATGACATACAGCACCGGCCAACACTTGCCTGTCAGCCAGAACTCGTCGCGTTGTTGGTCATACGCGATACCGTTGAGCACATGCTCTCGCGCGTCCCAGTGAGCCGGCTTGCGAAAGCCTTGCTTCAGGCGTGCGAGATCGAGCCAGGCACGAACCTCTCCATTCGCCGGATCGATGACGGCGATTCGGTCGCTATGCCAGATGTTGGCGAAGATGTATCCGTGTGCGAACTCGAGCTCGTTGAGCTGCGATACCGGCCGGCCCTCGTCGCGAACTTCGATCATGCTCTCGGTTCTGAACGTCGTTGTTGATCGAAAGAGCAGACGTGAAGTCCCGTTGCTCATCACGAATCGAGTGCCGTCGAAGGTCAGACCCCAGCCTTCCCCTTCATACGAATAGCGAGCCTGCAGTTCCAGCGCGTCGTTGAACAGCCATGCGATACCTGCGCGCCATGTCAGTTGCATCAGGCCGCCGGGTGCTGCGCTCACACCTTCGCCGAACACCTTCGAGGGCAAGCGGATCAAGCGTTCTTCTGCGCTTCCGTTCAAGTTCCGAACG
The DNA here is from genome assembly GCA_022599775.1 of Gammaproteobacteria bacterium. GTDB lineage: Bacteria > Pseudomonadota > Gammaproteobacteria > Nevskiales > Nevskiaceae > Banduia. The sequence continues at coordinate 35,459 of JAHZLQ010000022.1, read as the reverse complement.
CTCAATAGGGACAGCCCATAGCCTCCGGTACTTTCGATCAGGCGGTCGCCAACAATCGTTAGTCCTTGTGTGAAGCGTGTGCTGTCATGCGGCTCAATGCGTTCGATGTGATAGCCGAGCGACGGCGCAGAAAAGGTCGGCGCACACACGCAAAGCAGGCTGAAGAACGCGACAGCCGAGCCAATGAGATTTCGATTGAGTACCAAGTGGGCTGTCCTGTTGATCGCATCCAAGCTGGCTTCAATTGATTTTCTGACAGCAATCCGTCAAATTCCATTCACATGAAGCGTTGAGCGCTTCATTGTTGCATTCAGGGGACGGAAATTTTCCGATTGTGCGGAAATCAGGAGAGTACGAAATGGCAGTAGCGAAGAAGGCGGCCAAGAAGGTCGCAGCGAAGAAGGCTGCAAAGAAAGCGGTTGCCAAGAAAGCGGCTGCCAAGAAATCTGCAGTGAAGAAAGTCGCGGTCAAGAAAGCAGTCGCCAAAAAGACCGTAGCCAAGAAGGCCGTCAAGAAAGCTGCAAAGAAGGCCAGCAAGAAGACAGTCGCCAAGAAGGCTGTCAAGAAGGCGAGCAAGAAAGTAGCGAAGAAGCTTGCGGCAAAGAAGGCAACGAAGAAGGTCGCCAAAAAGGTCGCCAAGAAAGTTGCGGTGAAGAAGGCTGCCGTAAAGAAGGTGGCCAAGAAAGTAGCGAAGAAGGCCCCTGCTAAAAAGGTCGCGGCCAAGAAGGCGGTAAAGAAGATCGCCAAGAAGGCGCCGGCGAAGAAGAAGGCGGTGAAGAAGCTTGCTGCCACCAAGACGGTGCCTGCACCAATGCCTTGAGGCAGACGCGGGTATCTGTCCGTCGCGGCGGGCAGACGTCAAGCTTAAAAGTCGGCTTATCGTATCCGCTTGTTTTGTGCGGCCAACGGTAGGCCGATTTCTATTGGGGCATCCCTACGCTCGGAGCGCAGTCAAGCGATGAGTGCGCGGTGCATCAGAGCGATGTGAGCAGGGCTACGGTCGGCAGCGGGCTGGCTGCGGTAGAATTCATCGCCTCCATTATCGCGACAACGCGAGGCACCGAATGATACGCAGCATGACTGGCTACGCGCGGGCGGAACTGCAGAACCAGGCAGGACAGATCACCTGGGAACTACGATCCGTCAATCACCGTTACCTCGATCTGCAGTTGCGCTTGCCGGAAGAATTTCGTGGACTCGAAAATGAGCTGCGGACGATGGCAGCCGAATGCGTGTCGCGCGGCAAGGTGGAGGCGCAGCTTCGCTATTCAACAGAGATTGATGGCGGCAACATCAAGATCGATCGATCGCGGCTGCAGCAGGTTCTCGATGCGCTGGAGCTGGTGCGGGAGGCCGCCGGTGCAAGCTCACAAATCGATCTACAGCGCGTCCTCGCCTGGCCGGGGGTGGTCAGCGAATCGTCCGCAGACTTTGCGCCGCTACAGGCCTTGGCTCTGGAAACCTACAAGGCCGCCTTGGACGATTTCGCCCAAACTCGCGAGCGTGAAGGCGAGCGCCTGCGCCAGTACCTGATGCAGCGCTGCGAGTTGATGGAATCCTTGGTTGCGGCCGTGCGGAAGCGTCTTCCGGAAGTGCGTGGCGGAATGCTGGATAAGGTCCGGGAGCGATGCCGAGAGCTCGGCGTCGACGTCGATCCCGGTCGCCTTGAGCAGGAGTTGGCGCTGCTGGCCCAGCGCCTGGATGTCGATGAGGAAATGTCGAGACTGGCCACCCATATCGGCGAAGTTCGAAGAACCTTGGGGCGGGACGACGCGGTGGGGCGCCGTCTCGATTTCCTGATGCAGGAACTCAATCGCGAAGCGAACACCTTGTCGTCCAAGTCTCAGGATGCGGAGATGACGCGCTGCGCGGTGGAGATGAAGGTGCTGATCGAACAGATGCGCGAGCAGGTCCAGAATGTCGAATGAGGTGGAGCGCGGCGGTCTGTTCGTCGTTTCGGCGCCGTCGGGTGGGGGCAAGACCTCGCTGACACGGGCGGCCATCGCCGAGCTCGCGCGCCGTCAGATGTCTGCGGAGATTTCGGTGTCGTATACCACCCGCAAATGCCGGCCTGGCGAAACCGATGGGCAGCACTATCATTTCGTCGACGAAGCCGGATTTGTGGCGATGATCGACAACGGAGAGTTTTTCGAGCACGCCGAAGTGTTCGGCCGGCGCTATGGCACCGGTCGCGCAAAGACTGAAGAACTGTTGGCGCGCGGTGTCGATGTGGTCCTCGACATCGACTGGCAGGGCGCCCGCCAAGTCAAGGCGCAGATGCCGGAGGCGATCGGCATCTTCATTCTGCCGCCGTCGGTCGAAGTCCTGGAGCAACGCCTGCATTCGCGAGGACAGGACAGCGCTGAAACGATCGCCGAACGCATGGCGGAGGCACACGGTGAAATCGCGCACCATGCCGAATACGACTATCTGATCGTCAACGACGATTTTGCGCAGGCGCTGGATGAATTGATCGCCGTCTTTGTGGCACGCCGACTCAGCCGCCCCGTGGCCTCGGCCCGTCATGCCGGGCTGGTCGAACGTCTGCTGGATTCCACGGCGCGGAAGGTATAGAATTCCCGCCCTTTTGTTGGTGTTTTGAAGGTTTAGCAATGGCTCGTGTCACCGTCGAAGATTGTCTGGAAAAACTGCCGAATCAGTTCGAACTGACTTTGGTGGCCGCCAAACGTGCTCGCCAGCTTGCGCGCGGCGCCGAAGCCAAGATTCCCTGGGGCAATCACAAGTCCACCGTCGTTTCCTTGCGCGAGATCGCGGAAGGCCACGTGGACCGCGAGGTGCTGGACGAAGCCGATCTGCCGGCCGTTCAGGCGCCGAAGGTTGAACTCGAAGCGCTGGACCCGCTGGACGCGCTCGACCTCTGAGCGAGTCGGCGTCCATCCGTTTCGGGTGGTTCGTCTCAGGAATCGAAAACGGCCCGCTCAGTGCGGGCCGTTTTCATTGAGGGCAAGCAAACGGGCGCTGCGCTGCCCGCTTGGGCAGTTCGGGCCTCTATACTGACCATGACATGGACCTGCCCGTCATCCAAAGAATCGGTACCGCCATCCGCACACAGCGGGTGGAGCGTTCGTTCGGCATCGACGCACTGACGCGCCTGCTCGGCGAATATCTGCCGGAGGAGCAGGTCGCCGAGGTTCGCCGGGCCTATGTGTATGGCGCGCAGCTGCACGAGGGCCAACGCCGCACCTCCGGCGAGCCGTATATCTACCATCCGCTTGCGGTCGCACGAATCCTCGCGGACATGCGGCTCGATCACACCACGCTGATCGCCGCGATCCTCCACGACGTCATCGAGGACACCGGCGTCACCAAGGAAGAGATCACGCGGGACTTCAGCGCGGATATTGCGCAGCTCGTCGATGGAGTCAGCAAGTTCCGCAAGGCCGAAGGCATGACACGCGCCGAAATCCAGGCCGAGTCTTTCCGCAAACTGCTGATGGCAATGACGCAGGACCTGCGCGTGATTCTGATCAAGCTTGCCGACCGCTTGCACAACATGCGCACCCTCGGCGTCATGGAAGCGGCTAAGCGTCGGCGGATCGCGCGCGAGACGCTGGAGATCTACGCCCCGATTGCGCAGCGCCTGGGCATACACTTCATACGCACCGAGCTTGAGGATCTGGCGTTCGCGAACCTGTACCCGAATCGCGCGGTGGTGTTTGCCGCGGCGATCAAGGAACAGATCGGCGATACCAAGTCCATCATCAACGACATCGAAAGCCGTCTTTCCAAAGCGCTGCGTGCCGAAGGTATTGGCGCCACCGTGGTCGGGCGTCAAAAGAATCTGTACAGCATCTACTCCAAGATGCGCCGCAAACGTCTGCGCCTGCCGGCGGTCATGGACCTGTTGGGCTTTCGCATCACGGTCTCGAAGCTGGACGACTGTTATCGCTGTCTCGGCATCGTGCATTCGGTCTACAGGCCGGTGTCCGAGCTGTTCAACGACTACATCGCCAACCCCAAGATCAATGGCTATCAGTCCTTGCACACCACCTGCGTGGGACCTCAGGGGCGCAAGATCGAAGTGCAGATTCGAACGCGCGACATGCACCACATCGCCGAGTCCGGTATTGCCGCGCATTGGCAGTACAAGCTGGGCGGACGCACAACCTCGGTCGCCGCGCCGCAGGTACGGGCACGCGAGTGGCTGTCGTCGCTGTTCGAGATGCAGGGTGGTACCGCGGCGATCGACTTCCTCGAGAACGTCAAGGTCGATCTGTTCCCGGACGAGGTCTACGTGTTCACGCCCAAAGGGGAAATCCGCCGTCTGCCGCGCGGCGCCACGCCGGTCGATTTTGCCTATTCGGTGCATACCGAACTCGGCGATCACTGCGTCGCTGCCCGAATCGACCAGCATCTGGAACCCCTGAACTCGCCGATCTCGAACGGTCAGACGATCGAGATCATCACCGCCAATCACGCACGGCCGAACGCCACCTGGCTGAATTTCGTCAAGACGGCCAAGGCGCGTTCGTGCATTCGCCACTACCTCAAGACGCAGCGCGAAGACGAAGCGATCCGCCTCGGGCGCCGCCTGCTGGAAAAGGCGATGCGCGAGCTCAAGCTGCCGATGGCGCGGCTCAAGAACGAGCAGGCCGACGAGGTGCTCAAGCTCTACGGTCTCGATGACGTTGAGGATCTCTACTCTTCGATCGGCTTGGGTCAGCGCCTGGCGCCGCTGGTGGCGCGACACTTCTTGCCGGATGCGACCCGCATCAGCGGTACGACAGCGACAGGCGATGCCTCGCCGCTGGCGGTGGAGGGTACCGAAGGCCTGATTCTCGATTACGCGAAATGCTGTCGTCCCGTCCCCGGCGACGACATACGCGGTCATATCAGCGTCGGGCGCGGCATCGTGATCCACCGCATGGACTGCAAGCAGACCCACAACCGCAAGATCTCTCCCCAGGACTGGCTGTCGCTGGTCTGGGCCGACAATGTGTCCGGGGACTATGTTGCCGAGCTGCGTGTACAGGGCTCGAACCGGCGCGGGCTGCTGGCCTCGATCGCGTCCGAGATCGCCGCTGCCGAGTCCAGCATCGAGAACGTCCACATGGCCGAACGCGTCGACACCGAAAGCGCCGACATGCGCTTCGTCATCACCGTGCACGACCGGACCCATCTGGCGCGGGTCATGCGCCGCATCCGACGACTTTCCAATGTGGCCAAGGTCACGCGTGTTTAGAACAAAACACACCTCACAAATTTCCGACGACAAGACGACACATGGCAAAGCAGATCATTCACACCGACGAAGCCCCCGCCGCCATCGGCACCTATTCGCAGGCGGTTCGTCACGGTGACACCGTTTACATCTCCGGCCAGATTCCGCTGGACCCGAAGACCATGGAAATGGTCAACGACTCGATCGAGTCCGAAATCCACCAGGTCTTCCGCAACCTGACGGCGGTGGCCGTGGCTGCCGGCGGTTCGCTCGCCGACGTCGCCAAGCTCAACATCTACCTCACCGATCTTGCACACTTTCCCAGCGTCAACGAGATCATGGCGAAGTACATGCCGGAGCCGTATCCGGCTCGCGCGGCGATCGGGGTATCGAGCTTGCCCAAGGGGGCCCGCGTCGAGGCGGACGCGGTACTGGTTCTGGGCTGATCGCCGCACCTCGTAGCGTCGGCAAGAAAGAGGCGCCGGTGACCGGGGGCACGCGCAAGGCGCCGCCACGTGGCACGCGATCCGGCGTGCCAGCGCCTCTCAGTCTCGATGCCGAGGTTCAGTTCCTCAAGGGCGCCGGTCCGCATCTGGCCTCGCGGCTCAGGGCGCTGGACATCACCCAGGTGCAGCACCTGTTGTTTCATCTGCCGTTCCGCTACGAGGATCGCCGTCATTTCGCCGCGCTGCCTGGCTTGGTCGATGGCGCCGAAGCTCTGCTGCGTGTGCGCGTGGACCGGGCCGAAGTGCGCTACACCGGCCGGCGGCAGCTGATCGTGACGGCCCACGACGGCGACGACTGGCTGCGTATTCGGTTCTTTCACTTCGGTGATGCGCAAACACGCAGCTTCGCCAGCGGGCGTTGGCTGCGTGCCTATGGCGTGGTCCGCTTCGGCCAAGGCGGTGCCGAGATGATCCATCCGGAATACACGCTTGCCGACTCCGAGGACGAACTACGCGCGGAAGCGCAGCTCACGCCGATCTACTCGCTGACTACGGGGGTCACGCAGGCGCGGCTGCGCAGCCTGATTGCGCAGGCACTGGACATCGCCGCCCGCGACGCCGCGTTTGCAGAATCGCTGCCCGACCTGCCGCAACCGGCGACGCTGGATGCGCTGCGTGCGATTCATCGTCCGGCATCGGATGTGGATGCGGCCCAGCTGCTCGCCGGGACGCATCCCGCCCAGCTCCGACTGATCGACGAGGAACTACTGGCGCACCAGTTGGTGATGCGGGTGTTACGCCGCCAGGTTCGATCACGGCCGGCGCCGGTGATCCGCTCCCGTATCGATGGAATGCCGGCGCTGCAAGCGCAGCTCGGATTCGTCCCGACCGGCGCGCAGACACGGGTGATCGCCGAGGTCGCGGCCGATCTCTCGCAAACCAGACCGATGCTGCGTTTGGTCCAGGGCGATGTCGGTTCCGGCAAGACCGTCGTTGCGGCTGCCGCGATGCTGGCGGCCAAACAGGCGGGCTGGCAGTCGGTGCTGATGGCGCCGACCGAGCTGCTGGCCGAACAGCATGCGCGCAATCTTGCGCAATGGCTGTCGCCGCTGGGGGTTCACATCGCCCTGCTCAAGTCCGGACTGAAGAAGTCCGCGCGCGATGCGACGCTGAGCGCAATCGCGGGCGGCGATGCCAATGTGATCATCGGAACCCATGCCGTATTCCAGGCGTCCGTGCAGTTCAGCCGGCTGGCCTTGGTGGTGGTCGATGAGCAGCACCGCTTCGGCGTGGGCCAGCGTCTGTCATTGCGTGACAAGGGGCCGGATGGCCTGTCGCCGCACCAATTGGTGATGACCGCCACGCCGATTCCCCGCACGCTCGCGCAGACCGTCTATGCCGACCTCGACGTTTCGGTGATCGACGAACTGCCGCCCGGGCGAACGCCGGTCGTCACCGTGGTGCTCGGCAACACGAGGCGTCATGAGGTCATGGAGCGATTGCGTGCAGCATGCCGCCAGTCGCGCCAGGCCTATTGGGTGTGCACCTTGATCGAGGAGTCCGATGAAGTCGAGGCGCAGGCCGCCGAAGCGGTGGCGCGACAGCTCACCGAGGAGCTGCCCGATGTCAATGTGGGACTGGTGCACGGCCGCATGAAGTCGGCCGACAAGGACGCGCAGATGAATGGCTTCAAGGCCGGCGAGATACAGTTGCTGGTGGCGACCACGGTGATCGAAGTGGGCGTCGATGTGCCCAATGCCAGCATCATGGTGATCGAGAATGCGGAGCGCTTGGGACTCGCGCAATTGCATCAATTGAGAGGGCGCGTCGGGCGTGGCAGCCGCGAGAGCCAGTGCGTGCTGATGTACCAGCCACCGCTGTCCGACACCGCGCGGGCACGGCTGCAAACCATGCGTTCGACCACGGACGGATTCGAGATTGCACAACGCGATCTCGAACTGCGCGGGCCCGGCGAAATACTGGGACGGCGTCAGACCGGGCTGATCGGGCTCAAGGTGGCCGATCCGGTGCGCGATGCCGAACGGATACCGGCGCTGCAGGTCTGGGCCGACCGCTGGCTCGAACAGCACCCAGGTTTGGCGAGCCGTCTGATCGAACGCTGGGTCGGCGACATCAAGCGTTACGGACAGGTCTGATTGCGTGAGGCGTGAGGCGTGAGGCGTGAGGCGTGAGGCGTGAGGCGTGAGGCGTGGCGTGCGCGCTATGCTTGTCGCATGAACTCCGCCACGCAGACCTCGCCACTGTCCGCGAAGCTGCGCGACTACGCGCTGCTGATGCGCTTCGACAAGCCGATCGGCATTTCGCTGTTGCTGTGGCCCACGCTGTGGGGCCTGTGGTTCGCCGCCGATGGCATGCCGCCGATCGCGATTCTGCTGATCTTCATCACTGGCACTGTGCTGATGCGCGCCGCCGGCTGCGTGATCAACGACTATGCCGACCGCGGGTTCGACCCGCATGTGGCGCGGACCCGTATGCGCCCGATTGCAGCTGGTCGCGTCGTGCCCAAGGAAGCGCTCGCACTGTTCGTGGTGTTAGTGTCGCTGGCTTTTGTGCTGGTGCTCGCACTCGGAATGAAGACTGTGTTGTGGTCGATTCCGGCCGTTCTGATCGCCGCCAGCTATCCCTATGCCAAGCGACTGCACGGTTTGCCGCAGGCGCATCTCGGCGTGGCGTTTTCCTGGGGTATTCCGATGGCCTTCGTCGCCGTCAGCGGCGACGTCGACTGGCCGCTGTGTGGCACGCTGCTGGCCGCGAATCTGTGCTGGACGATTGCCTACGACACCTTCTATGCGATGGCCGATCGCGAGGACGATCTCAAGATCGGTGTCAAATCCTCGGCGATCCTGTTCGGGCGTCACGACCGACTCATCACCGCCGCCTTGCAGGCCTGTGCACTGGGGTTGCTGCTGCTGGCCGGTGCACTCAATGGCCGCGGCGGCTACTGGTGGCTGGGTCTTGCCGGCGCCGCCGCAATCGCGGTCTATCAGCAGTTTCTAGTGCGCGAGCGCGAGCCAACCGCCTGCTTCCGGGCGTTCCTCAACAACCACTACTTCGGCATGCTGGTGTTCGCCGGCCTGTTGCTGGATTGCCTCTGAAGCTGCCGAACTATCCGGCGGCGAGCCGCATCAGCTGGCCGCAGGCCCAGGCCGCGTAGGTCCCGAGTGCATAGCCGAACACCGCCAGCAGCACGCCGACCGGCGCCAGCGCCGGATGGAACGCGCTGGCCACCACCGGTGCGCTGGCGGCGCCGCCGATGTTGGCCTGGCTGCCCACGGCGAGATAGAACACCGGTGCGCGGATCAGGCGGCCGACCAGCAACAACAGGCCGGCGTGTATCGCGATCCAGGTCAGGCCCACGCCGAACAGCTTGGGGTCGCTGAGAATCGCGCCGAGGTTCATGTGCATGCCGATGCTGGCGATCAGGATGTAGAGCATCGCCGATCCGATCTTCGAGGCGCCGGCCCCTTCGAGCCGCTTCACGCGCGTGAAAGACAGCATCAGGCCGAAGCTGGTGGCCAGCACCACGATCCAGAAGAAACTGCTGTCGAACGACAGGCGCGCCGCCCACTGGAATTGCGAGAACCAGGCGGCGATCGGCGCGCCGATCGCATGCGCCGCACCGGTGCAGCCGAAGGCCACTGCCATGATGAACATCAGGTCCGGCAGGCGGGCGATGCGTGCGTTTTCGGCCTGAAAGCTTTCGATGCGCTGCCGGAGGGCGGCGATGCCCGAAGTGTCCGCGCCGCGCCGGGCGTCGAGACGTTCGGCGTTGGCGGCCATCCATAGCAGTACCGCCATCCACAGATTGGCGACGATGATGTCGACCGCGACCATGGTTCCGAACAGGTTGTTGTCGACGTCAAAGACCTCCTTCATCGCCGCCTGATTGGCGCCGCCGCCGATCCAGCTGCCGGCGATCGCGGTCATGCCGCGCCAGGTGTCGCCGTCCACGGTGTCCGGCGAGAGCAGTTGCCAGATCAGGATCGCGATCGGGCCACCGATGACCACGCCGACGGTGCCGGTCAGGAACATGGTGACGGCCTTGGGCCCCAGGCGTGCCACCGAAGGAAGATCGATGGACAGCGTCAACAGCACCAGCGTCGCCGGCAGCAGGTAGCGCGAGCTGATGAAGTAAAGCTGCGAGGCCTCGCCGTCGATGAGGCCGACGGTGTTGTAGACCGCTGGGATGAAGTAGCACAGCAGCAGGGCCGGCACATATTTGTAGAACGCGCGCAGCCAGGGATGCGGGCTTTGCGAGGTCCAGAAGACCGCGCCCAGGGTCACGGCCAGCAGGCCGAGCACCACGGCATCGTTTTCGATCAGCGCCGTCGAAGTCATCGAGTTCACGAGATATGCAAAGACGCATTGAACCGGTGTGGTGCCGGCCTGACAAGCGCGCTGTGCCCTCGCTGTGCCGTGAATGGCGGCTCAGGGCGTGCGCGCGGCCGTCCACACCGAGATGCTGGCCGCTCCGGCCTGTCGGCACAGGCGGCTGATGGACTCGACCGTGGCGCCGGTGGTCATCACATCGTCGACCAGCACTAGCGCCTGGCCCCGAACGCGCGCCGGATCAACGGCGTAGGCGCCACGAACCTCGCGGCGGCGCGCAGGGCGGTTGAGTCGGGTCAGGTCGCGGCTGGCACGAACCTGAGTCACCGCCAGACCGTCGCAGCGCAGTTGCAGACGTTTCGCCAGACCTCGCGCCAGCTCCAGCGCCTGGTTGTAGCCGCGTCGACGCAAGCGATGCCGAAACAGCGGCACCGGGACGAGCAGACTGTGGTCCTCGACGAAGCTCGGCCGTGCGCGCGTCATCAGCCGTGCCAGCAGCTCGGCGTTGTCGAGACGCGCGTGCGACTTCAGGCCGTAGATCATCTGCTGTATCGGCGCTTCGAGTCGGAAGCTGGCCTCCGCGTGGTCGTATGGCGGGGCGCGACGCTGGCAACGGGCGCAGAGCCGCTGCATCGTCGACAGGGGCTGCGCGCAGCGTTCGCAGGCGCAATCGTTCCACGGCAGGCTTTCGACGCAGGCCGTGCACAGTGGGCCGGCCCCGCTGGCCGCACACAAGCGGCAGGCCGGTGCGCTGAGCCGTCGCCAGCCGTCAACCAGAAAGCTCTTCATAAGTTGACAGCCTCCTGCTTGCTGTCGACACTGAGCACATTCTGCCGCGGCACGGCCGCCGTCAGCCAGCCACCACAGGAAGCCTGCGATGTCCGCCACCGAAATCCGTCACGACTGGTCCAGTGCCGAGGTCGCCGCGCTGTTCGATCTGCCGTTCTCCGATCTGATGTTTCGTGCGCAGACCGTGCATCGCGAACATTTCGACCCGAACGCGGTGCAGCTGTCCACCCTGTTGTCGATCAAGACCGGTGCCTGCCCCGAAGACTGCGCCTATTGCCCGCAGTCGGTGCGCTTCGAGACGGGTTTGCAGAAGGAGGCGTTGATGGAGGTCGGCGCGGTACTGGAAGCCGCGCGCGAGGCCAAGGCCAATGGCGCGACCCGGTTCTGCATGGGCGCCGCCTGGCGCTCGCCGAAGGAGCGCGATCTCGACAAGGTCGAGGCGATGGTGCGCGGCGTCAAGGAACTGGGGCTGGAGTCCTGTGTCACGCTGGGCATGCTCAAGCCGCAGCAGGCGCAGCGCTTGGCCGAAGCCGGTCTGGACTATTACAACCACAATCTCGATACCTCCGAGCGCTACTACAAGGACATCATCAGCACGCGGACCTATGCGGACCGGCTGGATACCCTGTCCAATGTGCGCGATGCCGGGCTCAAGACCTGTTGCGGCGGCATCGTCGGCATGGGTGAATCGCGCGAGGATCGCGTGGAACTGATGCTGACCCTGGCCAATCTGCCGGCCCACCCCGAAAGCGTGCCGATCAACAACCTGGTCCAGGTGCCGGGCACGCCACTGGCCGGTGGCGAGCCACTGGATCCGTTCGAGTTCGTGCGCAGCATCGCCGTGGCGCGCGTGATGATGCCGCGCGCCTACGTGCGCCTGTCCGCAGGCCGCACCGAGATGAACGATCAGCTGCAGGCGCTGTGTTTCCTCGCGGGCGCCAATTCGATCTTCTATGGCGATCGCCTGCTGACCACCGAGAACCCGCAGAACATCCGCGATCGCGCCCTGTTCGCCCGTCTCGGCATCGAGGCCGAAGGCCGGACCGACGCGCATTGCGCGCCCAAGGCGGAGGTGTCCGCTGCGGTCGAGGGCCAGTGCGGGTGAATGTCGCCGAGGCGCGGTCGTCAGTGCGCAATGCGCTGTCGACGCGCCTGGACGCCGAACTGCGGCGGATACGCGCGGCCGATCTGTACCGGGTGCGTCGGGTCATCGAAGGGAATCACGGCGCGGATATCGTGGTCGATGGTCGCCGCTGCATCAATTTCTGCAGCAACGACTACCTCGGCCTCGCGGGCGATCCGCGCCTGGCGGTGGCGGCGAAGCGCGCGCTGGACCATGCCGGTGTCGGCAGCGGTGGCTCGGCGCTGATCTCCGGATACAACGCGGAACACCGCGCGCTGGAAGAAGCCCTGGCGGACTTCACCGGCCGCCCGCGCGCCTTGCTGTTTTCGAGCGGCTGGGCGGCCAATCTGGGTGTGCTGCGCGGCCTGCTGCGCCGCGGTGATGCCATCGTCGCGGACGAACTGAATCACGCTTCGTTGATCGACGGCGGCCGTCTGTCCGGCGCCGACTATCGACGCGTTCCGCATCGCGATCTGGCCGCGTACGAAGCCACGCTGAGTGATCTGGCGACCGCCCCGGCCGGCGCGCTGTCGCTGATCGTCAGCGACAGCCTGTTCAGCATGGACGGGGATCTCGCCGAGCTACCGGCCCTGCGCCGCCTGGGCCGGCGATTCGACGCACCGCTGATGATCGACGACGCACACGGTTTCGGTGTGCTCGGCGAGCACGGGCGCGGTGCCGTCGAAATGTCTTCGGATTCGATCCCCGACATCTATGTGGCCACGCTCGGCAAGGCGATCGGCGCCGCCGGCGCCTTCGTCGCCGGTGACGAGGATCTGGTCGAGTATCTGGTGCAACGCGCACGCAGCTGGATCTTCTCCACGGCGCCGCCGCCCGCTGTCGCTGCGGCCGCGCATGCCGGTTTGCGGATCGCGCGCGAGGAGCCCGAGCATCGCCAGCGTCTGCACGCCAATATCCGGCAGTTCGTCGACGGTGCCCGGCGCTGCGGGCTTCCGCTCGGGCAGGCCGGAGAAATGTCCGGCACCGCGATCCAGCCGCTGCTGACGGGCGATGAGGCGCGAACCCTTGCGATGAGCCGCGGCCTGTTCGAGCGCGGCTACTGGGTCGCGGCGATTCGCCCGCCGACGGTGCCGCGCGGTACCTCGCGGCTGCGTATCACCTTGTCCGCCGCGCACCGCCCGGCGCAGATCGACGGTTTGCTCAACGCGCTCGGCGAGGTCTGGGAGACGCTGGGTCTCGAGTCCGAGCCAGCCTGAGATGCCGCTCGGACACGTCATCGCGGTCACCGGAACCGACACCGGCGTGGGCAAGACCTTTGCCGCCTGTGCCCTGATTCAGCACGCGCGCTCCCGGGGGTTGAGCGTCGTCGGCTACAAGCCGGTGGCCAGCGGCAGCGAAGCCACGCCCGAGGGCTTGCGCAACGAGGATGCGCTGGCACTGATGGCGGCGTCCGGAACCCAATTGCCGTACGCGCGAATCAACCCCTACGCCTTTGCCGACCCGATCGCGCCGCATCTTGCCGCCGCCGACGACGATGTTCGCATCGATCGCGCGCGCCTGACGCAAGGTGTTGCTGCGCTGCGTGAAACGCACGATCTGGTGATCGTCGAGGGCGCCGGGGGCTGGCAAGTACCGCTGGGCGAGAACTGGACCTTTGCCGACTGGATCGGCACGAATGCCTGGCCGGTGCTGATGGTGGTGGGTATCCGCCTGGGCTGCATCAATCACGCCTTGCTGAGCGCGCAATCGATCGCTGCCCAAACCCGCTGTGTGGGCTGGGTCGCGAACGGTCTGCCGCCGCCGGCGGATCGAGAGGCGGACATCGTCGAAAGTTTGCGGCGCCGGCTTCAGGCGCCGTTGTTGGCGACGCTGCCAGCGCTGTCGACGCCCGCCGAGGCCGCAGATCATTTCATCGAGTCAACGCTGCAATCGTTGGAAGTTCCGACGTCAAGGCGCTGATCGGCCACAGAACGGTCGCCTTGGCTTTGCGCACGCAATCCCCGGTGCACTACAATCCGCGGGCTTTATCCTGACCCTCCGAGCGAAGTGGACTCCGCCATTCCCGCACGAACACGTCTGGTGATCGGCCCCAACGCGTCGTTGAGCGGTCCTCAGGCAGTGTGCGTCATGGCCGGAATCAGCACGGTGAGTCTGGGTATCGCCGGATTTCTGGCTTGGCGAGGCTTCTGGCCGGTACTGCCATGGGCTGGGCTGGAGCTGGCGGGGCTCGGGGCTGCGTTGTGGATCAGTATTCGTCGAAACGCCTATCGCGAGGTATTGCGATTCGAGAATGACCGTCTGCGCGTGGAACTCGGCATGTTGGGGCGCGGTGTGCAGTCGGTTTGTGATCTGCCGCGCGGTTCGACGAGAGCCTTGCTGGAACCGGGGGCCACCGCAAACGAGTCGCGTCATCTGCTGCTGAGCAGTGGGCCGCAACGCATCGAGATTGGGCGTTGCCTGATCGAAGAGGAAAAAGTGGCGCTGCAGAAGCGCTTGAAGGAATTGCTACGTCCCGGTTGGGAGCACTGCTCCGCCGAGGCTGCCGGCACGGTGCCGGCCGAAACTTAAACGTTGGAGACGGGCGAAATGCTGTTGAAGAAGCTGATGACGGTTGCGGGCCTCATGCTCGCCAGCTTGGCTGCCAGTGTGCCGGCCTGGGCCGAGACCCCGGCGGCGGCGCAAGCCAAGTGGAACATGCCGGTCGGTGTGACCGAAATCAGCCGCAGCGTGCACTCCCTGCACATGACGATCTTCTACGTCTGCTGCGTGATCGGGCTGGTCGTGTTCGGCGCGATGTTCTATTCGGTGTTCGCGCATCGCCGCTCGCGCCACCCCAAGCCGGCCACCTTCCACGAATCGACGCTGGTCGAGATCATCTGGACGGTGCTTCCGTTCGTGGTGCTGATCGGCATGGCGATTCCGGCCACCGGCACGCTGGTCAAGATGTCCGACACCAGCAATTCGGACATGACCATCAAGATCACGGGCTATCAATGGCTGTGGGGTTATGACTACGTCGGCGAGGGCGTAAGTTTCTACAGCCGCCTCGACGAAGCGTCCAACGCGGCGCGTCAGCTCGATTCCGGCATCGATCCGGCCAGCGTCGAGAACTATCTGCTCAATGTCGACAAGCCGCTGGTCCTGCCGGTGGGCCAGAAGATCCGCTTCCAGATGACCTCCGCGGACGTGATTCACGCCTGGTGGGTGCCGGCTCTGGGATGGAAGAAGGACGCGATTCCGGGTTACGTCAACGAGATGTGGGCGCGGATCGACGAGCCCGGCATCTATCGCGGTCAGTGCGCCGAACTTTGCGGCCGGGATCACGGCTTCATGCCGATCGTGGTCGAGGCGCTGCCGCAGGACGAGTACGAGCAATGGCTGGCGCAGCAGAAGGGCGGCGATGAGGCCCCCGCGCAGTCGGCCGAAACCGCTGCCCCGGCGACCGAGGTCGCAGCCGCTGAACCCGCCGTGGCCGGCGATATGGACGCAGATGCAGACGCAGGGGACTCCGAAGCACCGGCCGCCGCAGCCGGCGACGAGCTGACCAAGGATGCCTTGATCGAAACCGGCAAGAACGCGTACCAGGCGAATTGCTCGGCCTGCCATCAGGCGGACGGCAACGGTTTGCCGCCGACCTTCCCCTCGCTGCACGGCAGTGCCGTGGTCACCGGGCCGGTCGATGAGCAGATTGCCCAGGTACTCAAGGGCAAGAATGCGATGCCGCCGTTCGCCTATCTGTCCGACAAGGACATCGCGGCGGCGATTACCTATACCCGTAATTCTTGGGGCAACGACGCCGGTGTGGTCCAGCCGGCCCAGGTTGCCGCGGCCCGCTGAGTCGAAAATTTTTCAGTCGTTTTGGGCGAAAGCTTCAGGAGTATCCAAGCCATGGCACACGAACACGCGCACGATCACGACCACGAGCATCACGGTCCGCCCCCCGGGCTCATGCGCTGGGTCAAGACGACCAACCACAAGGATCTGGGCACGCTGTACCTGTGCTTCAGCATGCTGATGTTCTTCATCGGCGGCTTGATGTCGCTGGTGATCCGCGCCGAGCTGTTCGAACCGGGCCTGCAGTTCGTGCACCCCGAGTTCTTCAACTCCATGACCACCATGCACGCCCTGGTCATGATCTTCGGCGGTCTGATGCCGGCGTTCACCGGCCTGGCGAACTGGATGGTGCCGATGATGGTCGGTGCCGGCGATCTGGCGCTGCCGCGTGTCAACAACTGGGGCTTCTGGTTGCTGCCGTTCGCCTTCGCGCTGCTGCTGTCGACCCTGTTCATCGGTGGCGGTGCACCCGCGGGCGGCTGGACCATGTACCCGCCGCTGGTGCTGCAGACCGGCGCGGCATTTCCGTTGCTGATCTTCTCGATCCACTTGATGGGCATTTCGTCGATCACCGGCGCGATCAACGTCGTGGTCACGATCCTGAACATGCGTGCGCCGGGCATGACCCTGCTGAAGATGCCGCTGTTCGTGTGGACCTGGTTGATCACCGCCTATCTGCTGATCGCGACCATGCCGGTCCTGGCCGGCGCGGTGACGATGCTGCTCACCGACAAGTATTTCGGCACCACCTTCTTCGACGCCGCCGGCGGCGGCGATCCGGTGATGTTCCAGCACATCTTCTGGTTCTTCGGGCACCCCGAGGTCTACATCCTGATCCTGCCGGCCTTCGGCGTGGTTTCGACGATCATCCCGACCTTCGCGCGCAAGCCGCTGTTCGGCTATGACTCGATGGTGTACGCCACGGCTTCGATCGCCTTCCTGTCGTTCATCGTCTGGGCGCACCACATGTTCACCGTGGGCATGCCGCTGACCGGCGAGCTGTTCTTCATGTTCAGCACGATGCTGATCGCGGTACCCACCGGCGTGAAGGTGTTCAACTGGATCGCGACGATGTGGAAGGGCTCGATGACCTTCGAAACCCCCATGCTGTTCGCGGTGGCCTTCGTGTTCCTGTTCACCATCGGCGGCTTCTCCGGATTGATGCTGGCGATTGCGCCGGCGGACTTCCAGTACCACGACACCTATTTCGTGGTGGCGCATTTCCACTACGTGCTGGTGCCGGGTGCGGTGTTCTCGGTGATCGCGGCGATCTACTACTGGATCCCCAAGTGGACCGGACACATGTACAACGAGAAGCTCGGCAAGCTGCATTTCTGGCTGTCTGCGATCTTCATCAATCTCACGTTCTTCCCGCAGCACTTCGTCGGTCTGGCCGGCATGCCGCGCCGCATTCCGGACTACGCGGTGCAGTTCACCGACTTCAACCAGATTTCGACGATCGGCGCTTTCGGTTTCTTCTTCGCGCAGTTCCTGTTCATCGGAAACATCATGCGCTGCATGGCGCGCAAGGGTGAGAAGGCCAAGGCGCGCGCCTGGGAAGGCGCACATGGTCTGGAATGGACCGTGGCGTCGCCGGCGCCGTACCACACCTTCGAGGTGCCGCCGCAGATCGACGACGCCGAAACCCAGGCCGCGCACTGAACGCGAACTTGAACAGCGATCGAGTGGTAATGGGTGACAAGCAACAACGCCGACGCAATATCCGCACGGCTCTGCTGCTGCTGGGACTGGCGCTGCTGTTCTACGCCGGCATCTTCATCGCACAGGCGCTCCGATCCTCGGGCTGAGGGCCGGAACGCCGCAGCCGGATCGACGTCGATCCGGCGGAAACTGGAATGACGCAACGCGCGCAAGCGCGATAACGGGACTGGACCATGGCGACGCACGCGACTGATTCGAAGCAACCCTATTTTGTGCCCGCGCCCAGCGTGTGGCCGTTTCTGTTGACGGTAGGCCTGGCCGCCACGCTGCTGGGCGTTTCGCATCTGCTCGAAGGCAAGGCGTTCACGACGATTCCGCTGATCGCCGGCGTGGTGATTGCCGTCGCGATCATCTTCATGTGGTTCCGGGATGTCGTCTCGGAGAGCGAGACCGGCAAGTATGGCGCCCAGGTCGACATGACCTATCGCTGGGGCATGGGCTGGTTCATCTTCAGCGAGGTGATGTTCTTTGCCGCCTTCTTCGGCGCGCTGTTCTACGCACGTCACATGGCGCTGCCGTGGCTGGGCGGCGCCGGCGAAAAACTGTCGACCAATCTGCTGTTGTGGCCGGACTTCGAGAACACCTGGCCGACCAATGGTCCCGGTGAAATCGGCGGTGATTTCGAAACGGTCTCGGCCTGGGGTCTGCCGTTCATCAACACGCTGCTGTTGCTGTCCTCAGGCGTCACGATCACGATTGCGCATCACGCGCTCAAGGATGCCAAGCGCCTCAAGTGCATCATTTTCATGTGGGCGACGGTCGCGCTCGGCGCCACGTTCCTGTATTTCCAGGCCGAGGAGTACATCCACGCCTACCATGAACTGAACCTCACGCTCGGTAGCGGCATCTACGGTTCCACCTTCTTCATGCTGACCGGCTTCCACGGCATGCACGTCACGCTCGGCACGTTCATGTTGATCGTGATCACCTTGCGCCTGATGAAAGGCCACTTCAAACCGGATTCGCACTTCGGATTCGAAGGCGTGGCCTGGTACTGGCATTTCGTGGATGTGGTGTGGGTCGGACTGTTTGTCTTCGTCTATATCTTGTAGCCACGCTTCATTCCTACGAACCGGGAGGGCGGATGACTGCCCGTACCGGCTCGTGAGCGGTGGATTCAGTCGACGATGCCGTGGGGCTGAATCCAGCCCATGAAGTACGCGAGCACCAAAAACGCGATCAGCAACAGCGACAGGCTGATCCGCACCGTCAAGGCGTTGACCGTGCGCTTGCGGTTACTCGGGTCGCGGATCAGGAAGAACATCCCCGAAGCGAGTGACGCGACGATCGCGAGCAGAAACGCGATGATGATCAACTTGGGCAGCATGGGGCTTCCGGTGGCGGGGAAGCCGTCCATTCTATCCCGGGAGCCCAGCACTCGCTCCGGTGCCGGGGCGTGCCGATGGCCGTGAGCTTTCGGCCGCGTGCCTGGATCGTGCTCGCGACGGTGCTCGGATGTGTCGCCATGCTGTCCGCGGGTCTCTGGCAACTGCGGCGTGCCGACGAGAAGCGGGCGATGATCGAGCAATATCGCGCGCTCGCTGATCGCCCGGCCCAGGTTCTGCGGGTCGATACACCGGCGCCGTCGGCTACGCGCCCGTTGGTGGTGACCGTGAATGGACACTACCTGCCGGACCAACAGCTTTGGCTCGACAATCAGGTGGATCAGGGCGTGGCGGGTTATCACGTCTGGACGCCACTGGTGCTCGATGACGGCAGCGGAATCGTGCTGGTCGACCGCGGTTGGTTGGCCGCGCCGCGTTCGCGTGATGAGCGCCCGGCCGCGCCGGTGCCGAGCTCAGCGCTGAGCCTTCGCGGATATTGGCGCGAACTGCCGGAATCGGCGCTGCACGTAGAGAACCGGTTGTGCGAGCCGAACGCGACGCCGGTCGTGCAGTATCCGCGGTTCGAGGAACTGCGCTGCCTGTTCGACGCACCGCTCGCCGATGGCCTGCTGTGGCTGGCGCCGGAGGCCGAGGGCGGCTTTCGGCGCGAGTGGAATGTGGTTGATATCGGACCCGAGCGACATCTCGGCTACGCGCTGCAATGGTTTACGTTCAGCGCCACCCTGTTTGGACTGTTTGTGGTCCTGAACCTGAAACGAAAGCCATGAAAGACTCCAGTGATCAAGCCCGCGGTCGTCGCCAGTTCCTGCTGCTGGTCGGCCTGTTCGCAGCCCCGGTGGTCGCGGCCCTGCTGCTCTACTTCTTCCTTCCGGGGCTGCGACCCGAGAGCACCACCAACTACGGCACTCTGGTGGAGCCGGCGCGTCCGCTGCCGGACAAGCTACCGCTGACCACCGCCGACGGCCTGGCGGCCGATCTTGAAGTGTTCTATGGCCGCTGGACGCTGGTGCAGCGCACCGGCGCAAGCTGCGACGAGGCCTGCACCGAGCGTCTGTATCTGACGCGGCAGGTTCGCACCACGCTGAACAAGGATGAGGAGCGCCTGCGCCGCATTCTGATTGCCGAAACACCGGTGGCGGCCGAGCGCATGCGTGAGCAGCTGGCGGAGCTTCATCCCGATCTGGTGATCCTCGCCGATCCGCTGGAGCAGTTTCGTGCGTTCTTCGCCGATCGCGGCGACGATGTCTTGTATCTGCTCGATCCGATCGGCAACTGGATGATGAGCTATCCGCAGGATGTGGAGCCCAAGGGCCTGCAGAAGGATCTCAAGCATCTGTTGCGCATTTCCCAAATGGGCTGAGGCCTGTTGCCGGAGTACGGACTTTAGAGATGATCTGGTTTCGCCGTATCAATAGCCTGGCGCTGCTGCTGTGCTTCTGCGTCGTGGTGCTGGGCGCCTTCGTGCGTCTCTCCGACGCCGGCCTGGGTTGTCCGGACTGGCCCGGCTGCTACGGACACATCACCGTGCCGGACGCCGACCACGAGGTGCAGGCAGCCGAAGCGCGCTTCCCGGACCGTCCGGTCGAGGCGCACAAGGCCTGGAAGGAAATGGTCCATCGCTATTTCGCCTCCACGCTGGGCTTGCTGATCGTGGCGTTGGCGGCGATCAGTCTGTTTCAGCGCAAACGGGGCATTCCGCGGGTGCTGCCGCTGGTGCTGGTCGCGCTCGTGATATTCCAGGGCCTGCTCGGCATGTGGACCGTCACCTGGCTGCTCAAGCCTCTGGTCGTCACCGGGCACCTCATCGGCGGCATGACGACCATGGCCTTGCTGTTGTGGCTGCGTCTGTCGGTACGGCCGGGACCGGAGACCCGGGACCCGGGACCCGGAGAGGCGCTCCCGCCGAAAGGCTTGAGGACGTTCGCGGCTGTCGCCCTGGTGGTCCTCGCCTGCCAGATCTTTCTGGGCGGCTGGACCAGCACCAACTACGCGGCGCTGGCCTGCCCCGATTTCCCGAGCTGCCAGCTCAAGATGCTGCCCGAACTGGATCTCAAGGGCGCCTTCACGCTCTGGCACGGCCTCGGCATCAACTATGAATACGGCGTGCTCGACAACCGTCAGCGCGTCACCATCCATTTCATCCATCGCGTCGGTGCGGTGATCGTCGCGCTGGTGTTCTCGCTGCTGGCCGTGTTCCTGCTGAGCAGCGGTCGCGGACGCTGGCGCCGCCTCGGGGCGCTGGTGCTCGCGGCAGTGCTGCTGCAACTGACGATCGGTATCAGTATCGTGATGCTGCACCTGCCCCTGGGATTGGCGACGGCGCATAATGCCGGGGCCGCGATCCTGCTGCTGGTCACAGTGGCGCTGAACTTCTTCGCCCGCGACGCGGTCCGACAAAACCCATGAATACAGGCGCAAGCATCCTCAATCGAATCACGCCGCGCGCACGGCTGCGCGAATACTACGAGCTGTGCAAGCCGCGCGTGGTGATGCTGATCGTGTTCACCGCGATTGTCGGCATGTTCCTGGCCACGCCGGGCATGGTGCCGCTGGACGCGCTGTTGCTGGGTACGCTCGGCATCGGCCTGATGGCCTCGTCGGCCGCGGCGGTCAATCAAATGCTGGACCGCCACGTCGATGCGCGCATGGCGCGCACCTGCGGCCGCCCGCTGGTCACCGGCACGCTGACGATGACCGAGTCGGCGCTGTTCGCCACCGTCATCGGCGTCGCCGGGTTCGCGATCCTGGCCAGCTGGGTCAATGCCCTGACCGCCTGGCTGACGCTGGTCACACTGATCGGCTATGCCGGCGTCTATACGCTTTACCTGAAACGCGCCACGCCGCAGAACATCGTCATCGGCGGGGCCGCCGGCGCCGCGCCGCCGGTGCTCGGCTGGGTCGCCGTGACCGGCACCCTGGATCCGCATTCGCTGCTGCTGTTTCTGATCATTTTCGTGTGGACACCGCCGCACTTCTGGGCGCTGGCCATCGAGCGTCGCGAGGAATACGCCAAGGTCGGTATTCCGATGCTGCCGGTCACGCATGGCGTGGAATACACGCGCACCCAGGTGCTGCTGTACACCTTGCTGCTGATCGGGACCACGCTGTTGCCGTATGTCAGCGGCATGTCCGGCCCGCTTTATCTGGTCGGCGCGCTGGTGCTCGGCGGTGTGTTTCTCTACTACGCGGTGATGCTCAAGTTCGCGCCGAAACCGGGCCTGCCGATGAAGACCTTCGGCTATTCGATCGTCTATCTGATGGCGCTGTTCACGGTGTTGCTGATCGATCACTACGTACCGGCGTAGCGATCGGCCGCAGAGCATCTGGGGTCTTCCCGAGGTCGGCTTAATCGTCGTGACATCCACGCGAAGTCGGCATGCAACATGCTCGACTTAGACTCGTAGCCCCCCGAAAATCCGTGGAGTTCCTCATGCTCGATGCGCGCGTGCGCGGCTTGCTGCTGGCCGCTCTGGCATCCGCCAGTCCGTCTGTTTTCGCCGATGTGCTGTTCAGCGAATACGTCGAAGGCTCCAGCTACAACAAGGCCGTGGAAATCCACAACGCCGGCAGCGAGAGTGTGGACCTCGGCGCCGCTGGCTATCGCATCGAGCTGTATTCCAACGGCAGTGTCGACATCACCAGCGCCGAGGATCTGTCCGGCACGCTGGCGGCCGGCGAGACGCTGGTGGTCTGCAATTCGGGTGCCGATGGCGCGATTCTCGATGTCTGCGGCCTGCTAAGCGGCACCGTCAATTTCAATGGTGACGATGCCTTCGTTCTGCGCAGCGGCGGTGAGTCGGGCGCCATCGTCGATGCCATCGGCCAGATCGGCGTCGATCCCGGCAGTGAATGGGGCAGCGGCGATACCAGCACCGCGGACAATACGTTGAGACGCCTGCCGAGCCTCACCAGCGGCGACAGCGACGCCTCCGACGCCTTCGATCCGAGCGTCGAATGGGCCGGCTTCGCGCAGAACAGCTTCGACGGGCTCGGATGCCCCGGCGTGGACGCCTGCGAAGGCGGCGAGACCCCGGAGGCGAGTGCCCTGCGCATCTTCGAGATTCAAGGGGCCGCGCATCTGTCCGCGGTGGACGGGATTCTGGTCGTGACGCAGGGCATCGTCAGCGCTGTCGGCGGGTCCGGCTTTTATCTGCAGGATCCGCAGGGCGATGACGATCTCGCGACCTCGGACGGAATCTACGTCTATACCGCCGCCGCGCCGGGCGTTGCGGTCGGCGATGCCGTGACCGTGACCGGCACGGTGGACGAATATCGTCCGGGCGGCAACAGCTCCGGCAATCTCAGCATCACCGAACTGACCTCGCCCAGGGTGGTCGCCGGATCGGCGCTGTTCGACGGGATGGCGGTGACGCCGACCGTGCTCGGTGCGGCGGGGCGCCTGCCGCCGAATACGATCATCGACGACGATACCGAGGGCTCGGTCGAGGTCGCATCGGAGACCACTTACGACCCCGAACAGGACGGCATCGATTTCTACGAAAGCCTGGAAGGCATGCTGGTACACATCGACGACGCGCTGGTGATTGCGCCGACCAATCAGTATGGCGAAGTGTGGGTGGTCGCCGACGGCGGCGAAGGCGCCAGCGGCATCAATGCGCGCGGCGGCCTGACCCAGACCGACAATGGCGAGGGCGTCGTCGACTACAACCCGGAGCGTATCCAGATCGACGCCGGTCTCGGCATCGAACCGCCGGCGGATGCGCAGCCCGGTGACCGCATTGCCAGCGTCGATGGCGTGTTCTCGTATGGCTTCGGCTATTTCGAAGTGCTCGCCACGGCGCTGGGCGAGATCAGCCCCGGCACCTTGGAACGCGAGACCACGACACTGAGCGCGGATTTCGGTGGCCTCACCATCGGCAGCTACAACGTCGAGAACCTCGATCCGAACGACGACGATCCCAACCCCGGCGCCAGCGGCTGCCCGGACGCCGACATCGCGGACGGCAAGTTCGCGGCGATCGCCGATCAGATCGTCACGCATCTCGGCGCCCCGGACATCCTTGCCCTGCAGGAAGTGCAGGACAACAGCGGCTGCACCGACGACGGCGTGGTTGCCGGCGACGAAACGCTCGCGACGCTGAGCGTGGCGATTGCCGATGCCGGCGGCCCGGACTACAGCTACATCGAGATCACGCCGGTGGACGGGCAGGATGGCGGACTGCCGGGCGGCAATATCCGTGTGGCCTATCTCTACGATGCGTCTCGCGTCAGTCTGGTCGACGGTGTGCAGGGTGCCGGCGATTCCACCACCGGCACCGAAGCGACCGAAGACGCCGGCGCGCTGGCGCTGAGCCTGAGTCCGGGGCGGGTCGATCCCGGCAACGAGGCCTGGGCGTCCACGCGCAAGCCACTCGCCGGACTGTTCGATTTCAAGGGACAGCGATTGCTGCTGATCAACAACCACTGGTCCTCCAAGGGCGGCAGCGGCTACCAGTTCGGTGCCGAGCAGCCCTTCGAAAACGGTGGCCAGTCCGGGCGCGAGGCGCAGGCGCAGGTCGTCAACGACTTCGTCGATTCGGTGCTGGCGGTCGATGGCAACGCGCAGATCGTGGTGGTCGGCGATCTCAACGAATTCAGCTTCCTGCCGCCCTTGTCGATCCTTCGCGGAGGCGACACGCCGGTTCTGTTCGATCTGATCGACGAACTGCTGGCGCCGCAGGAGCGTTACAGCTACGTGTTCGACGGCAATTCGCAGACCCTGGATCACGCCCTGGTCAGCGAAGCCCTGCTGGATCGCACCGAGTTCGATGTGGTGCATGTCAACGCACAGTTCGTCGACCAGATCAGCGATCACGACCCCACGCTGATGCGCATCAGCTTCGACGCAGAACCGGACGACTTCGACTTCGGCGCTGTGCCGAATGCGCAGGCTGGTGCCCAGGTGACCTCGCCGAGCCTCGCGCTGAGCGGCTTCGAACTCAGCCTGCCGCTGGAAGTCAGTGGCGGGCAGTACAGCCTCAACGGCAACGCTTTCAGTACCGCGGCCGCCACTGCCCAGGCCGGCGATCACGTGCAACTGCGTGCGATCGCGTCGTCGACGCCCGGCGAGACCCGGACGGTGACACTGAACCTGGGCGACAGCAGCGGCAGCTTCGAGCTGACGACCGCGGCTGCGGACGAGGGTGATGAGGACCAAGACGATGATGATGATGATGACGACGACGACGGCGGTGGGCTGGGCTGGGGAATGCTCGCGCTGCTGGGCTTCGCCGTCGCGGGACGTCAACGCAGACCTCGGGTCTGAGCGGAACCGGCGGGAGCGCGCCCTGGCGCTCCCGCCTCAGTCGTGCGGGCCGGTCTGCCGCACCTCGTCGATCACCGACAGCAGATTCGCAATGATCACCGACTCGTGCTCGTCGCGTCGGTGGATCAGGCACATGCGCGCCTTGAGATCATCACCGAAGATCGAACGATAGGTCACACCCTCGGAGTGCACCTGCTGCATCGACGCCGGCACCACCGAAACGCCGAGGCCGGCCGCCACCAGATTCACGATCGAGGTGATCTGCGAAGTCTCCTGCACGATGTGTGGCGAAAAGCCCGCGCGCTGGCAGGCCGAGATGATGTCGTCGTAGAAGCCGGCGCCGACCGGGCGCGGAAACAGCACGAAAGGTTCTGCGGCCAGGGCATCCAGCGGCAGCGACAGATATTCCGTCAGGGGGTGCCCCTGCGGCAGCGCAATCAGCACCTCCTCGTCGAACAGCGGTTGCGCCACGAGCCGCAACTCCTCGCCCAGCGGCGGCCGGACGAAGGCGACATCCACCTGCTCGTCGAGCACGGCCGCCGCCAGCGCCGGCGTGCTCTTTTCCTCCAGCGACAGCGCCACCTTCGGATAACGCAGGCCGAACTCGCGGATCACGCGCGGAACGAAGGGGTGAAACGGCGCCGAGTTGATCATGCCGATCCGCACCCGGCCCAGTTCACCACGGGCCGCGCGGCGCGCATGATCGCCGGCCCGGGTGACATCGCCGAGGATCGCGCGCGCATCGACCAGCAGGGACTTGCCGGCATCGGTCAGCGACACTCCGCGCGGCAGTCGCTTGAACAGCGGCGTGCCGATTTCACGTTCCAGTATCTGAATCTGCTGCGACAGCGGCGGCTGGCCGATGCCCAGACGTTCGGCAGCCCGCGTAAAGTGGCATTCATCCGCCACTGCTACAAAGTAGCGCAAGTGCCGCAGCTCAATTCGCATATTTTGTAAGTATCGATTCAAGTCTTTATATATATTGGACGTATGGGTGTGCCGCTGTCCAAACTCCGCAGCCGATGCGCGCGGCGCGTTCAAGGGGCGCAGCCATGATCGAGGAGCACAAGGTGACCGACGAAGTACGCGACCCACAGCAGGACAGCGACCCAGGGGAAACCGGCGAGTGGCTGGACGCCCTCAATGCCGTCATTCAGCGCGAAGGCCCTGAGCGCGCACATTTTCTGCTGGAGGCGCTGATCGAGAAGTCGAGGCGTTCCGGCGCCTACATTCCGTACTCGGCCAACACCGCCTACATCAACACGATTCCGCCGCACCTGGAGGAGAAATCCCCGGGCGATCATGCGATCGAGTGGCGCATACGCTCGATCATCCGCTGGAACGCGACCGCGATGGTGGTCAATGCCAACCGCGAGCACTCCGGCATCGGCGGCCACATCGCCAGCTTCGCCTCGTCGGCCACGCTGTATGACGTCGGCTTCAACCACTTCTGGAAAGGGCCGGATCACGCCGACGGTGCGGATCTGGTCTACGTGCAGGGCCACGTCACGCCCGGCATCTACGCGCGCGCCTTCCTGGAAGGCCGCCTCAGCGAGGAACAGCTCCAGAATTTCCGTTATGAGTCGGAAGGCAAGGGCGTCTCCTCCTATCCGCACCCCTGGCTGATGCCGGATTTCTGGCAGTTCCCGACCGTGAGCATGGGCCTGGGCCCGATCATGTCGATCTACCAGGCGCGCCTGATGAAGTACCTGCACAACCGCGGCCTGGCCGATACCGCCGGTCGCAAGGTCTGGACCTTCTGCGGCGACGGCGAGATGGACGAACCCGAATCCCTGGGCGCCATCGACATCGCCGCGCGCGAAGGGCTCGACAACCTGATCTTTGTCGTCAATTGCAACCTGCAGCGTCTGGACGGCCCAGTGCGCGGCAACGGCAAGATCATCCAGGAACTCGAAGGCGTGTTCCGTGGCGCCGGCTGGAACGTGATCAAGCTGGTCTGGGGCGCCGCCTGGGATCCTTTGATTGCGGCCGACACCTCGGGCAAGTTGCTGCAGGTCTTCGAGGAAACCGTGGACGGCGAGTATCAGGCCTACAAGGCCAAGGGCGGCAAGTTCACGCGCGAGCATTTCTTCGGAAAGTTCGAGGAACTCAAGAAGCTCGTCAGCTCGATGTCGGACGAGGACATCGCGCGTCTCAACCGCGGCGGCCACGATCCGCACAAGATCTACGCGGCCTACCATCGCGCCGTGAACAAGGCCAACGGCCGGCCCACCGTGATTCTTGCCAAGACCGTGAAAGGTTACGGCATGGGCGAGGCCGGCGAGGGCCAGAACATCACGCATTCGCAGAAGAAGATGGGCGAGGAGGCGCTCAAGGTGTTCCGTGACCGCTTCCGGATTCCGGTGTCCGACGAGGAGATCGCGAACACCCCGTTCTACCGGCCGGCCGAAGACTCCGAGGAAATCCAATACCTCAAGAAGCGGCGTGAAGCGCTGGGCGGCTTTCTGCCGCAGCGCCGGGTCGTCGAGGAACCCTTGGAGATTCCGCCGCTGAAAACCTTCGAGCGACTGCTCAAGGACACCGGCGAGCGCGAGATCAGCACGACCATGGCCTTCGTGCAGTTCCTGCAGATCCTGACGCGCGACAAGAAGATCGGCCCGCGTGTGGTGCCGATCATTCCGGACGAGGGCCGCACCTTCGGCATGGAGGGCATGTTCCGTCAGCTCGGCATCTATTCGCCGGTGGGCCAGAAATACAGTCCCGAGGACGCCGGCCAGCTCGCCTATTACAAGGAAGACATCAAGGGCCAGATATTGGAGGAAGGCATCACCGAAGCCGGGTCGATGTCGTCCTGGATCGCGGCCGCCACCAGCTACGCGAATCACGGCGTGGCGCTGATGCCGTTCTACATCTTCTACTCGATGTTCGGCTTTCAGCGCATCGGCGATCTGGCATGGGCGGCCGGCGACTCGCGCGCGCGCGGCTTTCTGCTGGGTGCCACCGCCGGACGCACCACGCTCAACGGCGAAGGTCTGCAGCATGAGGACGGGCACAGCCATATCTATTCGAGCACGATCCCCAACTGTCGTTCGTACGACCCGGCCTATGCCTACGAACTGGTCACGATCATGCGGCACGGCATGCAGGAGATGTACGCCGAGAACAAGGATCACTACTACTACCTGACCCTCAACAACGAGAACTACCATCACCCGGAAATGCCGGACGGCGTGGAAGACGGCATCGTTCGAGGTCTGTACCTGCTGCGCAAGCATCCCAAGCCCGGCAAGGCGCATGTGCAGCTGATGGGCAGTGGCACGATACTCAGCGAGGCGCTCGGTGCCGCCGAACTGCTGGAGGAAGAGTTCGGCGTGACCGCCGATGTGTGGAGCGTGACCAGCTTCAACGAACTCGCGCGTGACGGTGTGGACGTGGATCGCTGGAATCTGCTGCATCCGGAAGCCAAGCCGAAGAAGTCGTACGTCGACACCGTGATGAGCAAGCACAAGGGACCGGCAGTGGCCGTGTCCGACTATGTGCGCGCCTATGCCGAGCAGATTCGTCCGTACGTGTCGCGGGCGTACTACACGCTGGGTACCGACGGCTTCGGCCGCTCCGATACCCGTCCGCGTTTGCGCGACTTTTTCGAAATCGACCGTCGCTGGGTCACGGTGCGCGCGCTACAGGCATTGGCCGCCGAGGCTAAGATCGAAGCCGAGACGGTCGCCCAGGCGATCAAGATCTTCGGCATCAAGCCGAGCAAACCCAATCCCCTGACGGTGTAAGCCATGGCAGCTTCCGAGGTCCGCATCCCCGATATCGGCGATTTCGACGACGTCCCCGTCATCGAAGTGCTGGTCAGCGACGGCGACACGGTCGAAGTCGATACGCCCCTGATGACGCTCGAATCCGACAAGGCCACGATGGAAGTGCCTTCGCCGGCCGCCGGTGTGGTCCAGGGCTTCAAGATCAAGGTCGGCGACAAGGTCAAGGAAGGCGATCTGGTCTGCCAGATTGAGTCCGAAGCCGGCGACGCCGAACCGTCTGGCGACAAGGACCAGGAATCCAAGGCGGCGCCGGAACAAAAGCCGGCCGAACCCGAGGCCGAAGAAGCGCCCGAGCCGGAAGCGGCGCCTGAACCAGAGCCCGAAGCGACCAAGCCTGCCAAGCCCGCGCCCAAGAAGAAGGCTTCAGGCGGCGGCTCCTTGAGCGTGAAGGTGCCGGACATCGGTGACTTTGACGGCGTGCCGGTGATCGAGGTTCTGGTCTCCGAAGGCGACACCGTCGAAAAAGAGCAGTCGCTGATGACGCTCGAATCCGACAAGGCGACGATGGATGTGCCGGCGCCTGAAGCCGGCGTGGTCAAGAGTCTCAAGGTCAAAGAGGGCGACAAGGTTTCCGAGGGCGACGAGATCTGCGTCATCGAAACCGCCGGCGGCGCCGATGCCGATGCCGAGGCTGAGGCCGAACCGGAAGCCGAAGCCGAGCCGGCGTCCAAGCCGGAATCGAAGAAAAGCGAGGCTGCGGCACCGCCGGCGGCGGACGCCTCGACCGAATCCCATGGCGACCGCAGTCCGGTGACGCCGGTCGGCGAATTCAAGCCCGAGGCCCAGCCCGGCATGTTGCCGCACGCCTCACCGGCGGTGCGCAAATACGCGCGCGAGCTCGGCGTGGACCTGACGCAGGTCCAGGGCGCCGGCAACAATGGCCGCATCCTGTTCGAAGACGTGCAGGGCTTCGTCAAGACACAGCTTGCAAGTCCGGGGCCCGGGTCCCGGGTCGCGGGTCCCGAAACGTCCGGCATTCCGCCGATTCCGGCGCAGGATTTCTCGAAGTTCGGCGAGATCGAGGAAAAGCCGCTGTCGCGGATTCGCAAGCTGTCCGCGAGCTACCTGCATCGCAGCTGGGTCAACGTGCCGCACGTGACCCAGACCGACGAGGCCGACATCAGCGAACTGGAAGCCTTCCGCAAGTCGGCGAGCGAGGATCTGGTCAAGCAGGGCGGACCCAAGCTGACGCTGCTGCCGTTCATCGTCAAGGCCTGCGCGGTGGCGATGAAGGACTTTCCGGAGTTCAACAGTTCGCTGTCGCCCGACGGCGACAAGCTGATCCTCAAGAAGTACTGCCACATCGGTTTCGCGGCCGACACACCGAACGGTCTGGTCGTGCCGGTGATTCGCGATGCCGACAAAAAGGGCATCGCCGCGCTGGCCGCCGAAAGTGGTGAGCTGGCCAAGAAGGCGCGGGACGGCAAGCTCAAGCCCGACGAGATGAAGGGCGGCTGCTTCTCGATCAGTTCGCTGGGCGGAATCGGCGGCAGCCATTTCACGCCGATCGTCAACGCGCCCGAAGTCGGCATCCTCGGCGTGTCACGCGGCGTGATGAAACCGGTCTGGGACGGCAAGGCCTTCCAGCCGCGGTTGATGGTGCCGCTGTCGCTGTCCTATGACCATCGCGTGATCGACGGTGCCTATGCCGCGCGTTTCATCGTCCATCTGGTCAAGCTGCTCAGCGACATCCGACGGCTCAGCCTGTAGTACCGCTTATCCGGGGTCGGCGCTCAAGTCATCGAGTGCCGGCTTTTTTTTCTTAGTGGTTGGTAGTGGTGGGCGTGTACGCCGGTGTTGATCGCACACCATTGGCCGCCAATTGTGGCATCGGAGCGCCCCGCGCCCCGTTTGGATCAATGCTCGCCCAGTGGTACGGGGCGTGCACTTCGATATTATTGATTAGCCGTGATTGCTTCTCAGGACCTAACTTGACGTCCGTTCTCCGGATAGCGGCGTACCGCTACTATCTCGAACCTTAGCTGGGTCATTGATTTTGCTGACAAAATAGGAAACGGTGGTTTGGGTTGCGGTGTCGGAACTCAGGTTCATGCCATCGTCAGTAACCGAAGTGCCAAAACGTAGATAACGTTCAGCGGTGTATAACGTGCGCATAACGCCAGTCGGTAATGTACGCTCCAGCTGCACTAACAAGGTTGCTCCTTGGGCATCCTCCTGTGCATCTGCCTTTGCTGAAACAATGATTTTGTAGAAAGCCATCGTCCCGTCAGATGCGGCCTTTTTAATCAATAATTCGCCGGTATCGCCCGATTTCACAATGAGCGTAGGTGACCATTGCTCCCCGTCGTCAAAAACGACGGAAAAATCAACCTTGACGGCAGCTGAAGTATCGCTTGCAAAAGAGGTAATTGCAGCACAACAGCCGAAAAGAAAAGCGAACCAGATAGATATTCTGACAGTCATGACTGGCAACCTCGATCGGATGGTAGATTGTGAAGAGAAACTTGAATCTACTTGCGATGATGAATCAAATGAAGCTGCGTCCTCTGCCGATGGGGTCCCTACCGGGCACGTGAGCGCCTGCGTACATTACATATCTGCGATGGTCACATGCTATCCCCTGGGTAGGGGATATTGGTCCCGCTTCTTATTGTCGGCTGCGAGCCTTCGAGCATGAGTGACAAACCCAATCGCAAGCCCCTGCAGCAAGTGCTCAAGGAAGCGATGGAAGCCAAGAAGCAGGCCGCTGCCAAAGGCAAGGAGCGAGGGCCATTGCGACCCGAGAAGGGTAATGCCAAGGCGATGCCCGACGCCGAACGTCGCCGCGCGATGTCACGCAAGGTGCATTAGAGCTGGGTGCCGCGCCCCTCAATGGTCCGCCGGGCTTGCCATCAGCAATGCAGCGCCGAGGAAGCGGCCATGAGGGTGGGCACCGTCGATCTGATGTCTGCGCCCGGGCATCGTATATCGCATTGACATGTATCAAGGTTCGTCCGGGTCTCAGGGGGAACAATGCGCTCCGCATCGTACTGATGTCATCAACTGCGGAGTCCCAACATGACCACAAGAACCTTCCTCGGCGCCGCGCTCGCAGTATCCAGCCTGTTTGCCGTTTCGGCCGCGAATGCCGGAGGCCCCTGGACCGTGCGCGTCGGCGTTCACAACGTCGATCCGAAATCCGACAGCGGCCTCGAGGTCGGCGGCGCGGAACTGTCGGTCGACAGCGCGGCGCAGCTGAGCCTGAATCTCGATTACGCGTTCACGCCGAACCTCGTGCTCGACGTGCTCGGCGCGATTCCGTTCAAGCACGATATCGAGCTGGGTGGCGACAAGATCGCCAGCACCAAGCACCTGCCGCCGACCGTCACCCTGCAGTACCACTTTCTGCCGGGAACCGGTATCGATCCGTACGTCGGTGCCGGCTTCAATTACACGATTTTCTTCGACGAGAAGATCGACGGCGGCGCCGACCTCGATCTCGACGACAGCTTCGGGCTCGCCGCACAGATCGGCGTCGACTTCGCGCTCGTGCGCGACTGGGTGCTCGGTATCGACGTCCGCTATATCGACATCGATACCGATGCCAGTCTGGACGGGGCCAAGCTCGGCACGGTCGAAATCGATCCGCTGGTCTACGGCGTCAATCTCGGCTATCGCTTCTGATCCTTGCTGCGATCGCCGAAGCAAGCACGGCGCGGCGGCCGGTCAGGCCGCCGCGCCGCTGCATTCGGATGGCGGCGGCTTCCTCGGATCGTGTGTGGCAGCATTCAGGCGCGATCCGTTAGATTGCGTGCTCGATCGCAGATGAGGAGGCAAAGTCATGGTTCGCAGAGCCTTGGTCGCGGTGGGTGTGCTGGCGCTGGTCGTTTCCGCCGCCGCATGTCGCACCGATGCCACTCAGGACGCCAGCGCTGATCCGACCGGGGAGCCCATGTTCGGGCCGGTCGAAGGTTATGTGACGGACATGGAGGCGTTCGATGCCTTCATCGCGCAGCGACCGACGCCGGAACAGTTTCGCGACCGCTATCCGGACGTCAGCCTGCTGCTGCCAGGCGCATTGGCCACCAAGGAATTCCGGACCAACAACAGCCGCTACTTCGCGCGCCTGGGTGACGATGGCCATATCGTCGGTGGACGGTTCATGTGAGGGTTGCGTGCATTGCGCTGCTGGCCGTCGGTCTGCTGGTCGGCTGCGGACAGGATCGGGACGAGGCCAAGTCGACCACCTGGGTCGCCGAGGAATCGCAAGCACCGGCCGCTGCGGAGACCGCAAACGACGCATCCGCTGAAGCGGCAGCGCCGGCAGCAAGCAAGGGCTTCGTCTGGCACGAATTGCTGAGTCCCGCGCCGGAAGCGGCAGCGGACTTCTACACCAGCGTGTTCGATTGGTCGCGTGACGATACGCCAGCCGAATCCTCGGCGCCGTATATTCGCTTGCGTGCCGCAGACACGACCTTTGCTGGCGTGATTTCCATGGGCGTCTACGATTTCTCGGGCCCGGCGCGCTGGACCGGCTGGATCGCGGTCGAAACGCCTGCCGATGCCCTGGACGGCGCCGAACGCGACGGGGGCTTGATACTCAAGCGTGACGTCGAGCATCCACGAGGACGGCTCGCCTTCGTGCAGGATCCGGCTGGCGCCGAGCTGGGACTGATCGATCTCAGGCCGGAGCTCGGCGCAGTTCCGGGTCCGATCGTCGCGCATGAGTTGCTGCTGGACAGGCCGGCCGAGGATGCACAGTTCTACCAGCGCTGGTTGAAATGGTCGGCGCCACAGACGCGGCCGAGCGGCGCGCTCGAATTTTCCACACCGGCCGGCCCACTGCGTTTCGCCCCACCCGCGAGCTGGGATCTATCCTCGGTCGCGCCTTCCTGGGTGCCGGTGTTCGCGGTCGATGATTTCGAGGCTGTCCGTGACCGGGCTGTGGAGGCCGGTGCCGTGCTCGTACGTGAATTGAAGTCCGCGGAGGATGGCGCCCGCTCGGCGCGCCTGCGTGACCCGCAGGGCGCGCCGTTCATGATCCGGCAGCGTGCGGGTACCCTGTAGTTCCGTCAGTGGCAGACAGTGCCGCGCAGTCGTCCATTTTGGAGGAGGATCGCGATGAATATCGGATTTGTCGGACTCGGCAGCATGGGCCAGGGCATGGCCGGCTGCCTGCTCGGTGGCGGTCATCAAGTCACCGTCTGGAATCGTTCACAGGCGCCGGTCGAAGGCCTGGTCGCCAAAGGCGCGGTCGCGGCAGCTTCACCGGGCGAGGCCGTGCACGGGGACGTGCTGATCAGCATGCTGGCCGATGATTTCGCCACCCGCACGGTATTGCTCGAAAGCGGTGCCTTGGCCGGGGCCGCTCAGGGTTTGCTGCATATCAATATGGCGACGGTCTCGATCGACTTCGCGCGTGAAATGACTCAGTGGCACGCCGAGCACGGTCTGGGATATCTCGCCGCGCCGGTGTTCGGACGTTCCGACATGGCTGCCGCCGGCCAGCTCAATGTCCTCGTCGCCGGTGACGCGGCGGCGCAGGCACGCGCTCAGCCGCTGTTTGACCTGATGGGACGCAAGACCTGGTCGCTGGGCCAGGTGGCCGAGCGTGCCAATGCCGTCAAGCTGGCCGGAAACTTCATGATCGCGGCGGCGATCGGCGCCATGGGTGAAGCCGCCTCCCTGGCGCAGGGTTATGGCGTGGAGCCTGCTGTGTTTCTGGAGCTCATGACCGGCACGCTGTTCGCGGCGCCGGTATACCAGGGCTACGGCAAGCTGATCGCCGAATCGAAATTCGAGCCGGCCGGTTTCAAGGCCGCGCTCGGTGCCAAGGACGTGCGCCTGGCGCTGGCCGCTGGCGAAGCCACCAACACGCCGATGCCGCTGGCCTCGATGCTGCGCGACCAGCTGATCGACGCGATCGCACACGGTGAAGGCGATCTCGACTGGGCGGTGCTCGGCAAGGTCGCGGCGCGTCGCGCCGGGCGTGCCTGAGCGGCCCGGCTCGTCCGCGCGGCTCAGCAGCTTTGCGCCGATTGCGGCCGCGGATGCCCACATCCTGATCCTGGGCTCGATGCCGGGCGTGGTGTCGCTACGCGCAGGGCAGTACTACGCCCATCCGTACAATCTGTTCTGGCCGTTCATGGGCGAGTTGTTCGACGCCGGGCCGGCACGGCCGTACGCCGATCGCGTCGAGCGGCTCAAGGCCTGCGGCGTCGCGGTCTGGGACGTGTTGCAGCACTGCGAACGGCCCGGAAGTCTGGACTCGGCGATCCTGCGGCACAGCGAGGTGCCGAATGATTTCCGCGGATTCTTCGCGACGCACCCACAGCTGCGTGTGATCGCGACCAATGGCGGCAAAGCGCATGAAGCCCTGCGTCGCCATCTGCTCGCAACTGACGGTGTGCCCGGGGATGTGACGGTGCTGGCCTTGCCGTCCACCAGTCCGGCCAACGCCAGCCAGTCGCGGGCGCTCAAACTCGCTCGATGGCGAGGTTTGCTGGACTACAGCTGAGCGGCAGGAGCGCTGCGCGTTCGATTGAGCCTGCACGGCCGACGGACAGTCGGCGTTAACGTGAATCTCGCGCAGCGAGTCCGCTGCCCCTCGCCCACGACGTGGGAGAGGGGAGGACCGCCCGCGGAGCGGGTGGTGGGGAGAGGGCGGCCTGCCTGGCCCAGGATTCATTTTCCGGGGTGCCTCCGCCGGCATG
>JAHZLQ010000021.1 GCA_022599775.1 Gammaproteobacteria bacterium | reverse complement strand
GCGGTTTCCTGGGACGAAAGAGCGATGGCGAGCCCGGTGTGAAGACCCTCTGGCTCGGCTTACAGCGCGTCGCCGACTTCGGCATCGGCTTGCGATATGCCCGTGAAGTCGGCGCGCTTTGAGTTGTGTGTAATCGGATGGCCTCAAGGGCCGGCAACGTCGATTCTCCTGTAATGGCGCATCGTCGCTGATATGCGTCTATGACCAGCGTGCGAAACGAACCCTGGCCGAGCCTCGCATGCATGAGAAATGCTTTTCCAAATCGTTGCGGCTCCTCGATTCGATTCGATTCGGAAATACCGATTGGCTGCTGAATAGCCTGCAACGAGTTCCATATTTCAGCGCCATCCTCGGCGGTCGAGTCATAGGTGCGCCCGCGGACTATGCTTCCAGAGAAGTAGCGCTTCATCGGTATCCAGCGATCTTTAGGGAGATAGGTCACACCCGTGACTACCGTGCACCCAATCTCAGGAGTGAGGCTTGTTGGACCGAATGAATTGGATGTGATGAGTGCTCTTAACTCCGCAAGCGAGCGGGCTCCGTTTCGATCCGCGAACGCATCCCACGCCAGCGGGAGGGGCAGCTGTGTGTATCGAACAAAGTAGCCGAAACCCGCAATGCAATTGAACGGCTTTTTGAGCTTGAACAAAAAGGGGGTGCCAGCTGGCAGCGTCGTGAACGGAGGCTTCGCTGAGGGTTGCCAGAAGTTGACTTCATCAAAGGCGTGGCGACTGATGTAATCGAACCATCGATTGTCGGTGACGCCAACCCAGAATCGCATCGAAGCCTCCAATAGCCATTTGGCGTCGCCGTATTAAACGGTGTTTACAACAGTACCCCAAGCAACGTCTTGGGGTGCCAGTAACTTTATAGGAGTAGCGTCGGTGTGTAGATAACGAGGTCCGACCCGTTCTGCTTGTCCTTGCCGCGCCATACCAGTTGCGGCAGTCGTAAACGACGCGAATCGGCGTCTTTCCACCCATCACCGACTGGTATTCGGCACTGAGGATGCTCTTGCGCGTAGTTTCGTCGTGCCTGAATGCCTCGATTTTCAACGGCCATGGGGACTTGGTCATGAGTTCAGGTTCCAGTTCCGATACGGTTCGGGCGCGTGAGGATGTCGTTGAGCGCTTTGTTCACGTAGTAATTGCTGCGTCCCAGTTTGATCTTGGTGAGAAATCCGGAGTCGGTCAGCGCCTCCAGATAGCGCGCCGCGGTGAGCCGCGATACTTGAAGGTCGGTTTGCACGAACTCGATCTTGGTATACGGGTGGCTGAACAGGTTGTTGATCAGGTCCTGGCTGTAGAAGCGGTGCTGGCTGCGAATGCGGTGCTTCATGTCGAACAGCACAGCCTTGATCTCGTGGATGGTGGCGACCGCCTGGCGCGCAGTGCTTTCCACCGCCGTAAGCATGTACAGCACCCAGTCTTCCCAGCGATCGCGCTCCCTCACGTCCTGCAGCAGGCGGTAGTAGTCGGGCTTGGTCAGGACGATGTGGCGGCTGAGATAGAGCACCGGACCATCCAGCAAGGCCTCCTTGACCAGATAGAGCACGTTGATGATTCGGCCGGTACGGCCGTTGCCGTCGTAGAACGGATGAATGCTTTCAAACTGGTGGTGGATCAGCGCCATGCGGATCAGCGGGTCTGCGTCAAACAAGGATCCGTCGTTAATGAAGCGTTCCAGGTCGGTCATCAG
Source organism: Gammaproteobacteria bacterium (assembly GCA_022599775.1). Taxonomy (GTDB): domain Bacteria; phylum Pseudomonadota; class Gammaproteobacteria; order Nevskiales; family Nevskiaceae; genus Banduia. The sequence goes on along the minus strand of JAHZLQ010000021.1, from coordinate 29,459 downwards.
CGCGGGCAGCTGCTCCGGCGAAGGTGGCGTGTAGATCACGCGGCCCGCGCCGTCTTTGAGCGCTGTGCCCGGCAGCTTGCGGAAGCCAGCGCGGTTGCGCTCCAGCTCCTGCTGAATGTCCAGGATGTTCCGGTTGGTGAGCACGCCGGTGTTGCGCACGGCATCAAAACCCAGCCATAGCGCTTGGCGGTAGCGCAGTACCTCTTTAGCCGCTGGGCTTGCGGCGGCGTCCGGCGCGCCGTCGTCGCGGAATAGTTCATCGTGTGTGGTGACAATATTCTCGATCTCCGAACTGTCTTTGGCCTCCTGCATGCCTAGCGTGCTGATCAGGATGCCTTGGTGCGGGATCGACGCGGCCACGCCCTTCAGTTCGGCGAGGTGGCGGCTGGCGCTGGCGAGTCGCTTGAGAATGGCCGGCGTATCGAAGCGCGACGGCGACAGCGATTCCAGCGGGGGGATCATGAGCGTTTCCTTATCCAATCGGACCGATACGTATAGGAAAGTTCGTTTTTCTATGCATGTCAATCATCTTAGGTAAAGAAAATGCACAAAATTGATCAGATGCGCGCTGGCGTGAACCCGTCAGTCTAGGGCGGTGCGAGGCGTGCTGCCGCATTTGGGGAAGAGTCCCTTGTCTTCGTCGAACAGCAGCGAGGCCTGATCGGTGGCGGCTACCATTGACGCCCCGCAAGTCCGCATTCCGACATGATCGATCAATCCAGAGCCACACGGCGGCCGATGACACCCCGTGATATGCACGAGCCGCACCGCGCCGCCACGCCGCTGGAACTGCTGTTCGATCTGGTTTCGGTGATCGCCATCGCGGCCGCTGCGGCGGGGCTGCACCATGCCATTGCCGAAGCGCATGTGCTGGGTGGCCTGCTCAAGTTCTGCGCCGCGTTCTTCGGAACCTGGTGGGCGTGGATGAACTACACCTGGTTCGCTTCGGCCTATGACAACGATGACACCCCGTACCGCCTGTTGACGCTGTTGATCATGGCGGGCTCGCTGACGATGGCGGCCGGCATCAGCCAGTTGTTCGAACGGAACGATCTGTTTCTGATCGTGATCGGTTACGTGATCATGCGCCTGGGCATGGTGGCCTTGTGGTTGCGGGCGGCACGGCACGATCCGGACCGTCGCAGCACCGCCCTGTGGTATGCGGCCGGCATCGCGCTGGTGCAGCTGTACTGGGTGACCCTGATGGTGGCGCAGCCGACGCAGCCGGCGGCGTTCTATGGTCTGTTCGCCTTGGGCGCGGTCCTGGAGATGGCGGTCCGAGCGCCGCGCCACGACGCCGTGGCACCGCCATCACATCATCGAACGCTATGGTCTGCTGAACATCATCGTGCTCGGGGAAACCCTGCTGGCCGGCAGCATGGCCTTGAGCCGGGCCGTCGGCGACCATTTCGACATCGCGCTGCTGCACCTTGCGCTGTCTTCACTGGTGATCCTGTTTTCGATGTGGTGGCTGTACTTCTCCGCGGAAGAGCATTTACAGGAACAGTCGCTGTCACGCGCGCTGACCTGGGGTTACGGACACATCATCATCTTCATGTCTGGCGCGGCGGTCGGCACGGGCTTCGCGGTACTGGTGGATATCGTCACCGGCCACGCCGACCTGGGTCTGCTGGCCGGCGACTACGCGGTGGCGATCCCGGTGGCGGTGTACCTGCTGGGCCTGTGGTTCGTGCGCGACCGCTTCGTGCTGCGTGGCGCGGCGCGCCATGTGCTGCCGCTGTTCGCGGGGCTGATCCTGCTAACGCCGCCACTGTTGGCGCTGGAAGGCGTGGCGCTGATGACCACGATCAGCGTCTGGGTGCGCAGCCGGCTGGCGAACACGCGCTGATCAGTAGCGCACTTCTACCGCCGCATACAGCTGCCGCCCGGCCGCCTGCTGCGCGAAATAGGTGCCGGGGAAGAACGAGGCGTCCGTCACCTGGTTGAGCACGCGCTTGTCGGTGATGTTGTTGCAGCCCAGGGTGACGGCCCAGGTTCGCGCTTCGTTCGAGAGCGAGAATCGGGCGGAATACTTGGTGTTGCCACCGACCCGCGTTTCCGGGTCCAGATCGGTATCGGTGTACTGCTCGCCCTGATAGACCACGTCGGCGGCGAGCCGGCCGGCCAGACCGAACAGCGGGAAGTCGAGCGTCGGCGTGAAGGTGCCCGAGGCTTCGGGGGCGAAGGCGATGCGCTCGCCGCTGAGGTCCTGTTCGGCGCCGATCTGGATGTTGCCGTCCGCGTCGCGAATTGGGGCTGGCGCATCCATGTAGTCGTCGTAGCTTGCGTCGAGCAAGCCGAGCGAACCGGTCAGCGTCAATGGCGACCAGGGCGTCAGCCACTGGAAATCGGCCTCCAGCCCCCGCGAGGTGGCGGAGGCGGCATTGCTGACGTCGAAGAACAGGCCGTTGAAGGCGAGCACCTGAAGATCGTCGAATTCGGTCTGATAGATCGTGGCGTTGAAGCGCAGGGTGCGGCTGAACAATTCGGCCTTGATGCCGAGTTCGTAGGTCACCGCTTTCTCGGGCTTGAACTCCAGGTCTTCGCCGGTGTAGGACAGCGAATTGAATCCGCCGCTCTTGTAGCCGCGCGCGTAGGAGGCGTAGAGGTTGACGCCGGAATCGCCGAAGTATTGCAGCACGAACTTGGGCGATACGTCGGTCTCTTCGCGATTCAGCCCCGGTTGTTCGTAGTCGTTGGCGCCCAGCAGCAAAGGCATGATGCAAATGCCCAGCGCGGCGGTCCGGCAGTGCTGGCTGCCGTAGGAATCGACCTTCTTCTCCTCGCGGTTGAAGCGGATGCCGGGCGTGATCGCCCAGTGGTCGCTGAGGTACCAGGTCATCTGCCCGAACAGGGCCGTGGAGGTCACATCCTGGTCGTAGTCGAACTGGAAATAATCCTCGCCGATGATCGGTGCGAGGATGTCGCCGAGTATCGGCAGCCCCGGCAGACCGATGGTGCCAAGCACGCCACCGGCACCGCCGGCGCCGGTGATCAACTGCAGCGCGTCCGGCGTGATCGCATAAGACCCCAGATCGGCGCCGGCAATGATCCGCGCCAGCAGTGTGTACTTGGACTGGTAGTAGAAGGCACCGCCGACGAAATCCACCGCCTGGCCGAGCCCGAACAGGCTGTCGGCCTGCGCCGAGAATCGCAGTTCGGCCGTAAACTGCTCGTGGTCTTCGTGGCTGTCGAGGCGCGAGATGTCGGCCGGTGACACGTCGAGTTCGTTGAGCTGGTCGATATTGAACTTGGAGCCGCCGAGCACCAGCACCAGTGCGCTGTCGTGCAAACCACCGAGGTCGCCGATATCCCATTTGGTGTTGAGGCCGACGCTTTCGGAACCCTTTTCGATGTAGCCCTCGGTGTCGAAGGAAGTCTTGAAGTCGTAGGGATCGTCTTCGATGTTCTCGTCGAAACTTTCAAGATAGTTCCGCGTGTCGTCGTCCAGGCGATAGAGCTGGAACGGCCAGAACGGCGCTTCGGTATCCGATGCCTGTACCAGCAGGTCGGTGGTGATCGTGGATGTCGGGTAGAAGCTCAGCTTCAGACGGGCCGCCTTCTGCGTCAGCGACTGTTCGTCGCGATTCAGGAAATCGTTGTAGAGCTCGCCGTCAGTGGTGCGATACAGCGCGGACACGCGCACCGCGCCCCAGTCGCCGAGCGGTCCGCCGATGCCGCCTTCAAAGCGGTGCGCATTGTTGTCGCCGTAGGTATAGCGGGCGTCCCCTTCCAGTAGATCCGTCGCGCTGCGGGTGGTGACGTTGAACACGCCGGCAATCGAGTTCTTGCCGAACAGCGTGCCCTGCGGGCCACGCAGGACTTCCACACGCTCGACGTCGAACATCGATTCGGTGAAGTAGCCGGGGCGGCCGTAATAGATTTCGTCCTGCACCAGCGCCACCGAGCTTTCGAAGCTGGGGTTGAAGGCATTGGTGCCGAATCCGCGAATGAAGATCTGCGGTGAACCGAGATCATCGGCGTCGACACGCACGTTCGGGACGTAGTTGGAGACTTCGGCCAGATCGGCGGCGTTGATGTCTTTGATGAAGTCACCGTCCATCGCGGTGACCGACAGCGGAACGTCCTGCAGTGACTGCTGGCGCTTCTGCGCGGTGACGACGATTTCCTCAAGCTGGGCGGTGGCCGGTTTCGGTTTGGCTTGTGGCGTCGCTGGCTCCTGCGATTCGACCGGGATCGTCTCGATATCATCGAACTGGGAGCCCGACTCCGCGCCCATGTCCGGCGCGGGTGCCGCATCCGCTTCCGGAATGATCTCAGGGCTGCTGTCGGTCTGCACTTCGGGCGCGGGCTCGGACTCGAACAGAAAATCCAGACCGTCGTCGGACGCGGCCTGTTGCGCACCCGCTGCCGTCGCAGCTAGCAGCAACAGTGCGCTCGTCGTGCCCATAAAAACCTGCTTCATCGCCTGTTCCCTGTACTCGTCCGGTCTGATGCCGGCGCATGCGATACCGTCTCGTGCCATCCCTGTCCGACGCCAGTCGCAGCAGATGGCCGGCGCTACCCGGTCGACTTGCGGCCCGTCTCGACTTGCATCTCAAGATCGGCCCCAAGATGTCGAGCATCCGTGGCGCGGCGCTTGCGGTCCATGACCTTTGGCGCCAGCGCCCGCAGGTGCACATCAATCACTCCGCGCTCAGGTGCCGGCTCAGACCGCGGCCGAGGCCCGCAGCGCCGCACGGTAGCGTCGACTGCATGGCAGCTGCGTGCCATCCAGAAGAAACAGGCGCGCGTCTCCCGTATCCAGCGGCTCGATCGATGCGACCTGTGCAAGGTTCACGATATAGCTGCGGTGTACGCGCACGAAGCGTTGCGGATCAAGGCGATCCTCAATGGAGGCCATGGTTGCGCGTAGCGGATAGTGCCGCCCACTCACGTAGAGGTTCACGTAGTTGCCGGAGGCCTCGATCCATTCGACATCGGCCACCGCCACCAGGAACTCCTTGCCGAACTTGCGAACCAGGAAGCGTTGCGGGCGCTCGACCGCTTCGGCCGGCGCACCGACCTCCGGCGCCGCCAGCAGACGCGCCTCGCCTTGCAATCGCAACAGCATCAGTTGATAGAAGTAGATCGCCGCCAGTACCGAAAAATAGCTGCGCGCATCCTTGAGGTATTCGTAGAACAGGCCGCGGCCCCAATTGCCGAAGTCGTAGTGCGCACCCGCCACGCGGTACGCGGCGTGCCGCAGCGCCACCATCGCGCAGACATGAATCAGGCAGTACGGCAGCGTCACGATCAGGTGCGCGCCGAGCGAGCGGCGCAGACGGCCCCAGACCAAGGGGTGGCGTGCATTCACCGCCAGCACCAGCGGCAGCAAGGCCAGCAGCACCAGATTGCTGGACAGTTCCCAGACCCAGGGTTCCCACGGCGCGATGCGATCGCCCAGCCCGGACCGGCTGACGTCGATATTGACGATGATCGCGTTGCTGACGGCGGACCCCAGATAGATCAGCACCACCACGATGCGTTCGTAGATGGCGCGGCGCGCGAGGTAGCGTCGCAGCAGATCGTAGGAGTCGGACGCGGACGCCGGCAGAGTGGGAACGGACATCCCTCATTTTAGGCATAAGCCCCATCCCCGCCGGCCCGCGATTCGTCACTCGCGCCCCTCGGTTCGTCACTTCAGGCTTTCGGCAGCGCTACGCCCCGCTCAGGATCGGCCTCACACCTGAATTCGGAAATCCCGGATGAACCGCCGCCACGACATCGACGCCCTGCGCGTCATCGCCTTCGGCCTGCTGATCCTCTATCACGTCGGCATGGTCTACGTGGCCGACTGGGGCTTTCACATCAAGAGCAGCTACCTGTCCGATTGGCTGCAATGGCCGATGCTGTTGTCCAACCGCTGGCGCATGGCGTTGCTGTTCGTGATTTCCGGAATCGCCTTGAGTTTCCTGAGGCCGCGCAGCGGACTGCTGAGACTGGTCGGGCAACGCAGCCTGCGCCTGATGCTGCCGCTGCTGTTCGGCATGTTCGTGGTGGTGCCGATCCAGCCCTGGTGCGAAGCCCGCGCCAGCGGCGCGATCGACTTCGGCTTTGCGGAGTTCATGTGGCGTTACTGGCACTTCGGACCGTGGCCGCCGATCACCTGGACGGCCGACAAGCTGCTCGGCATCACCTGGAATCACCTGTGGTACCTGGTCTACTTGTGGATCTATACCCTGGCGCTGATCGCGCTGATGCCGCTGATGGAGACGCGTGCCGGACGCTGGCTGCAGGACCGTTTCACCGGGCTGCGCGGCGCCTGGCTGCTGTTGATCCCGGCCTTGCCGAAGATGTTCTACCTGGCCACGCTCGGCGACGCCTACCCGCCGAACAACGGCCTGTTCGACGACTGGTATCAGCACGCCTTCTATTTCACCTGGTTCGTGTTCGGCTACTGGCTGGGGCGCAACCAGGGGCTGTGGGACGAACTGCTGCGACTGCGTTGGCACAGCTTGGGCCTGGCGATCATCGGCTACGCGATCTACGCGCCGATGGTGCTGCGCTGGGAGGGGCCGGATTTCGGCGGCGTCCCGCTGCTGGCGATGCGCTGGCTGTCCGGCCTCAACACCTGGATGTGGATCGCCACGGTGCTGGCCTGGTCGTACCGCTGGCTGAACCGCCCGTTTGCCTGGCTGGACTACGCGAATCGCGCGGTCTATCCGTGGTACATCCTGCATCAGAGCCTGATCGTGCTGCTGGCCTGGTGGCTGATCCCCAAACAGCTCGGCCCGGTCGTCGAGCCGGCCTTGCTGATCGGCGGCACCGTGCTCGGCTGCGCTGTGCTGCATCACTTCGTGATCCGTCCGCTGCGGCCGCTGCATCCCTTCTTCGGACTCAAGACTGTACCGCGGACCGGGGCTCCTGAAACCGCCCCGCGCCTCGCGGCCTGAAAATCCAAGGGAACCCACATCACATGCGAACCCGCTACGTTCCGACAATCTCCGGGCTGCTGCTGCTCGCCGTACTGCCGCTCAGTGCCGGAGCGCGTGCTGCGGATGACGGCCACTGGCCGCACCGCGTTCTGATCACCAATGACGACGGGATCGACGCGGCCGGCATCGCCGCCCTGGCACGCGCGTTCGCGCCGATCGCGGACACCTACGTCGTCGCACCCGAGCACAACCAGAGCGGCACCAGCAACTACGCCCGCGTGATGCAAACCGGACGCCTCAACGTCACACCACGCGAGCTCGAACCCGGCGTCCGTGCCTGGGCGGTGGACGGCTATCCGGCGGACTGTGTCATCGTCGGTTCCCTGGCACTGATGGGTGGCAGACCGGACCTGGTGATCTCCGGCATCAATCACGGTGACAATCTCGGGCTCGACTGGATCGGCTCCGGTACCGTCGGCGCGGCGCGCACGGCGGCGCTGGGTGGCGTACCGGCCATCGCGGTCTCCACGGTGGACGAACCCGACCCCGAAACCCTGAGCGCCGCGTCGGACTGGATCGTCGCGCTGGCCCGAACTGAACGGGTGCGCGACATGACGCCGGGGCGCTATCTCACCGTCAGCATTCCGGCGGCCGCGGAGGTCCGCGGCGTGCGCGTGACCCAGCGTGCCGATCTGCTGTCGGTCCCCACCTTCTCAAGATTGACCAGCGACGATTCCTCGGCTCGGCAGACCTGGGTCGTCGACGGCTTACGCACGCAGGAAACCGAAATTCCCGCGGACAGCGACGAAATCCTGTTCAAGGCCGGCTACATCGTGGTGGTGCCGATGCAGGTGGACGAAAATGACGAGACCAGCCGGCGGCGACTGGCCGGGGACCCGGACGCGCTGCCGTCCTGGACGGCCCGCAGCGGCGCCGACTGAGCGAGAATATCCGCGATCTGCTTCTTCATTGGCTATTCCCGAATGTCCACCACACCCTCCCAAACCGAGCCACGCCCCGCCCCAATGACGCCTTGCGGCGAACTCGGCCTGCCGGCCCTGGAGGCCCTGTTCGCCTGCCACGGACTCACGCTGGTGGTGGCCGCCGGGCACAGTGAGATTCCGGGCAGCTACTGGGGCGAGTCCGAAGCCGGTCTGGTCGGCGAACAGCTGCATGTCCGCGCCGACACGCCCGTGCATTCCGCGCTCCACGAGGCCTGCCACTACATTTGCATGGACGCCTCGCGCCGCAATCAACTGCATACCGACGCCGGCGGCGACGACCTGGAGGAATCCGCCGTCTGCTACCTGCAGTGCCTGTTGGCGGACCGTCTGCCCGGTTACTCGCGGGAATGCCTGTTCGCCGACATGGACGCCTGGGGCTACAGCTTTCGTCTGGGCTCGGCGCGTGCCTGGTTCGACCACGACGCCGAGGATGCCCACGACTGGCTACGGCAGCGCGGGCTGGCCTGAGCCGGCGACTGGACGACACGAAACTGCGCCGGCCTCCGAGCGGCTGGCACCGAATTTGCGCGATGTCGGCACACGGCAAACCGCCGGCTGGAGGAACCGGATCATGATGCGCAAGACATCGCCCCAAGGACCGTCTGCGGGTAACCGAACGTGAGCCCGACCTCGGTTTCACCGATGCGCCCACCCGGCATGACAGGACTGGCATTGACCGCAGGCGGGGCGCGCGGTGCCTACCAGGCCGGCGTGCTCAAGCGCATCGGCGAGATTCCGGCGCTGCGCGACGCGCCTTCGCCGTTCCAGATCATCGCCGGCGCTTCGGCCGGCGCCATCAATGGCGCCGCCGTGGCCGCCTACAGCGAACGACTGCACGCAGGCACTTCACAGATCGCCCAGTTGTGGGCTGGCCTCACCGCGGCCCAGGTGTATCGAACCGACCTGCGGGCGATGCTCGGCACCGGCGCCCGTTTCGCGGCCGACGTGGCTTTGGGGCGGCTCGGCCGCGCCGGACGCGTCCATGCCCTGCTCGACGCCGCACCATTGCGGGCACTGCTCGAACACGAACTGCCGCTGGACGGCATCGCCCGAGCGGTCGATGCCAGGCAACTTTATGCGCTGGCGATCACGGCCACTGGCTACCACTCCGGCAAGTCCTACAGCTTCATTCAGGGCCGCGCCGGCCATCCGCTTTGGCGCAAGAGCCGCCGTATCGCCTTGCGCGCCCCGATCACGGTCGACCATGTCTGCGCCTCGGCCTCGATTCCGCTGGTGTTCCCACCGGTGGCGCTCGACGCGGGTGGCGGCACCTCCTGGTTTGGCGACGGCGCGATGCGCCTGACCACACCGCTGAGCCCCGCGATCCGGCTCGGCGCCGAGCGCATTCTGGCGATCGGCATTCGTTGCCGGCAGAGCGAGGAAGAGCTGACCACCGAGGAGCTTTCGGCCGACGGTGACAACGGCCGTTCAATACCGCCGCAGCCGCCACTGGCACAAATCTGCGGCACCTTTCTCAATGCGATCTTTCTCGACCATCTGGATGCGGACCTGGACCACCTGATCCGCATGAACAACATGGTTTCGGCCTATACCGAAGGCGCCGGCCATCCGCCGGAGATGTCCCAGTTGCGCGAACCGATGCGTGTGGTCCAACCGCTGGTGGTGGCACCGTCCGAGGATTTCGCGGTGGTTGCCAGCAGCCTGCTCAACCGCCTGCCGGCCTCGCTGCGCTTCATGCTGGACGCGCTGGGCACGCCGGATGCGAAAAGCGCGGACCTCACCAGCTACCTGCTGTTCGATCCCGCGTACACGCGCGCGCTGCTCGATATCGGCTATCGCGACGCGGCGGCGCGCATCGACGAGATTGAAGCGTTTCTGCGCAGGGGCGAGCAAACCCGGGGGGCACACCGGGGTGAAGTCGGGCGCTGAGCGTGGCGCTTGAACGCGGGAGCTGCGATAGCGCACGAGTCAATCGACGATTGACCTCCGAGCCAAGTCCCGCCTGCTGCGCCTCGTACCACCCTGTGCTTCAAGTGCATCCAGTTCGGCAGCGCCGCGCACATAGACGCTGTCACTCAAGGAAGCTGCTGGCTCAGCCGCGCCTGCACCTCTCGCCACGGGCTTTGATCGTCCGGATTGTCCCGGGCATCCGCCAGACGTGCATCCAGCAGTTTCCTTTCCTCTTCTGTAACCGGCGCGTCTTCAGGCGTGAAGGACTTCCAGACAGCGCCCAGAAGCTCCATGCGGTCCGCCGGGCTGAGGGTCTGGATACGCGTTAGCAATGCGGCATCGATCAGGTTCGGAGCATGGCGCGCTTCGGTTTTGAGGCCCAATGCCCGCTCAGGCCTTCTTGGCCTGATTGGCCACGGCTTCCGCAGCCAGCCTCGCCTGTTCCGGATCGCCGAGATAGCGGTAGGAGATCACGCCAAGGTCGTCGTTGAGTTCGAACAGCAGCGGAATCCCGGTGGGGATGTTGAGCTTGACGATCTCGTCGTCCGGCACCTTGTTGAGGTACTTGTAGAGCGCGCGCAGGGAGTTGCCGTGCGCCGTTACCAGCACGGTCTTGCCGGCCTTGAGGTCCGGGGCGATCTTGTCGACCCAGTACGGCATCACGCGGTCGAGCGTGGTCTTGAGCGATTCGGTGTCCGGCAGCGCGTTGTAATCCACTTCCGCGTAGCGGCGTTCCTTGCGCGGATGGCCGGGGTCGGATTCGTCCATCGGCGGCGGCGGGATGTCGTAGGAGCGGCGCCAGATCGTGACCTGTTCCTCGCCGTGCTTGGCCGTGGTCTCGGCCTTGTTCAGACCCTGCAGGGCGCCGTAGTGGCGTTCGTTGAGGCGCCAGCTCTTGAGCACCGGAATCCACTGCTGCTCCATCGCGTCGAGCGCGATATTGAGCGTGCGGATCGCGCGCAGCAGCACCGAGGTATAGGCCACATCGAATTGCAGGCCTTCCTCGCGCATCAGTTCGCCGGCGGCAAAGGCTTCGGTGCGCCCCTTGTCGGTCAGATCGACATCCACCCAGCCGGTGAAGCGGTTGTCGAGGTTCCACTGGCTCTGGCCGTGGCGCAACAGTACGAGTTTTCGGCTCATCGTCGAATCAACTCCTTTTCATGACTGGGATGCCGCGATTGCGGCGAGATATTGGTCCTTGAGCCGCACGTAATGCGCGGCCGAATACCTGAAGTTCTCCAGTTCGTCGGCGCTCAGCTCACGTGTCGGCTGGGCCGGCGAACCGCGATAAAGCCATCCGCGCTTGAGCCGCTTGCCGGGCGGGACCAGACTGCCGGCGGCGAGCATCACGTCGTCCTCGATCACGACCCGGTCGAGCACGATGGCGCCCATGCCGATCAGGCAGCGGTCGCCGACGGTGCAGGCATGCAGGGTCACGCTATGACCGATGGTGACGTCGGCGCCGATGATCAGCGGCGTACCGCCCGGCGTGTAGGGGCCGTCATGCGTACAGTGCAACACGCTGTTGTCCTGCACGCTGCTGCGCGCGCCGATGCGAATGCTGTTGACATCGCCGCGGGCGACCGCGAACGGCCATACCGAAGCATCGTCGCCAAGATGCACGTCGCCGATGACGGCGGCCTGTTCGTCGACATAGACGCGGGCACCGAGCTGTGGGGCGATGGTCTGGAACGGACGGATCATCGGCCGGCCGTGTTCTCGTTGATGAACTCGACGACGTGCGCCATCACGTCGGTGCTGGACTGCAGGCGCGTTGCCAGCGAGCTCACCAGTTTTTCGTGGCTCATCTTCGGATACATCACCACGTCCACGGCACCGCCGGCCGAGACCACGGCGCGGCGCAGGCTGTTGGTATTCTCGGCCTGGACGATTTCGTCGTCCTGGCCGGCCATCAGCAGCAATGGCGGATTTTCGCCATCGACGTGAAAGATCGGCTGCGTGTCCTGGAACTTCTCGGGCGGGCCGAAGATGTCGCGCAGCGTGGGGTCGTAGATCGGCAGGAAGTCATAGGGGCCCGCCAGACCGATCATGCCGGACAGCCAGTCCCGCGAGCCGCCCACGGCGGTGAGAAAACGCGGGTCCAGCGCCAGCATCGCGGCGTTGTAGGCGCCGGAGGAATGCCCCATCACGAACAGCTTTGCGGCATCTCCACGGAATCGCGAGGCATTGTCGTGCGCCCAGCGCAGGGCTTTGGCGCTGTCTTCCAGAAACGACGGAAAGCGCACGTCCGGATACAGGCGATAGTCGGGAATCACGGCGACATAGCCCTGCGCCGCCAAGGCCTGCCCGACGAAGCGGTAGTCATCCTTGGAGCCACTCTGCCAGCGCCCACCGTAGAAGAACACCACGACCGGCGCGCCGCCGACGACATCGGTGGTCGGCGCGTACACGTCGAGCTTCATGTTGCTGGAGCCGTCATAGACGACGTCTTCGGCCAGCGTGTAGCCGCGGTCCGGCGTGATCGCGTTGAGCGCACCAACACCGGTGCAACCGACCAGCAAGGCGCAGGCGCCAATCGCGGCCGAAATCAATATGCGAAGTCGTGTCATGAGATGCCTTCGTATTTCAGACATGGGCGTGATCTGCTCGGGCGCCGCCCGTGGGGCGCACCGGGCGCAATGATACCGCGCCTGTCACCGCCGTCCGACTGAACGGTTCGAGCGGTGTCGCGGACGCGGACGCTGCTCGAAATCCTCACATTCGCCTTGTATGCTCCGGTTTCCACGGCTGCGCCCACGGCGCTTCCGGGAAAGCGGCCAAGGCGAATCCGGGGGGCGGGCGCCAGGCAAGCCGGCAACAGGGGAAAACCGAATGATCATGGGCTACATCTGGCTGGTGCTGATCGCCGTCGTGCTGATCTATGGCGTCATCATCTACAACGGTCTGGTCAACCTCAAACACGCCGTCTCGCAGGCCTGGAGCAATATCGAGATTCTGCTGAAGCAGCGGCACGACGAATTGCCGAAGCTGGTGGAAGCCTGCAAGCAATACATGCAGTTCGAACGCGACACACTGGAAAAAGTCATGCAGGCCCGCGCTGCCGCCCACACCGCGCGCGAGAAGGGCGACGTCAAAGGCGTGGGTCAGGCGGAAGGCATGATGCGTCTCGGGCTCGGCAACATCGTCGCCACCGTCGAAGCCTATCCGGAGCTCAAGGCCAACCAGAGCATGCAACAACTGCTGGGCCGCATCACCGGCCTGGAGAACGGCATCTCCGACCGGCGCGAGTTCTACAACGAGGCGGTGAATCGCAACAACGTGAGAATCGAGACGATTCCGGACGTTTTCGTGGCGCGCAGCTTCGGCTTCAAACCAGCGGATCTGCTGGTCTTCAGCGAGGCTGAAACCAGCGACGTGGACGTACGCGCGCTGTTTGCCCGCTAAGACGCCGGCGGCGCCCGTGCGCGACTGGCTCATCGGTGCGTCGGAGCAGGAATTCTGGGTTCTCGTAAGCCTGTCCGCCGCCGCGGGCATGCTCATGCTGTGGCTGGGCTTTCGTTCACTGCGCCGCGCGCGCCTGATCGAGGACACGCCGACCGCGCGTATCCGCTCCGCGCATCAGGGCTACGTGGAACTCGAAGGCCATGCACGGCTGATGGCCGGCCCGACGATCATCTGCCCACTGAGCTACTCGCGCTGCGTCTGGTATCGCTACAGCGTGGAGCGTCGCGAAACCACCACGCGCAACGGGCGCCGCCGCACGCGCTGGCGCGCGGTCAATTCCGGCAGCAGCGACGACCTGTTCCTGCTGGCCGACACCACCGGCGAGTGCATCGTCGATCCCGATGGCGCCCGCGTCACGCCGAGCATTCATCGCGTCTGGTACGGCGCCTCGGCACGACCCGACCGCGTGCCGAGGAACGGCCGGGCCTGGTTCGGCTTCGGACAGTATCGCTACACCGAGCGCCTGATCCTGATCGGCGACTACCTGTACGCACTCGGCCAGTTCCGGACCCAGGGCATCGTCAGCCAGAGTTTCAGCGAACACGAGGATGTGCGCGAACTGCTGGCCGACTGGAAGCGCGACCAGCGTGAACTGCTCGCCCGTTTCGATGCGAATCAGGATGGCACGGTGGACCTGGAGGAATGGGAATCAGCCCGGCGCGCCGCGATCGAGCAGGTGCGGGCGCGCCACGTCGAACAGTCGCTGGACCCGGACCTCCATGTACTCAGCCGGTCCCGCGACGGGCGACCGTACCTGTTGTCCACACGCCGCCAGGAGCACGTCGTCCGTGATTACCGGATCTCCGCGGCATGGCGCATCGGCCTGGCCCTGATGCTGATCGGGCTCGCCTTGTACGCGCTGCAATCGCGCGGTGTCGGTGGCGGCTGAACCGGGCCGCAAGCCGGCATACTGCGCGCCCATGAGTGAACCGAACAACAAAGGCATCGCCATCGTCGGTGGCGGACCGGCCGGTCTGATGGCCGCCGAATCCGCCCTCGCCGCCGGCGTTGCGGTGGACCTCTACGAAACCAAGGGCTCGGTCGGTCGCAAGTTCCTGCTGGCCGGCAAGGGCGGGCTCAACCTGACCCACGGCGAAGCCTTCGACAGCCTGCTCGGGCGTTACGGTGCCGCGCGCGAATCGCTCGAACCCTGGCTGCGCGATTTCGACGCCGAAGCCCTGCGCGCCTGGGCGGCCGGACTCGGCATCGAAACCTTCGAGGGCAGCTCGGGACGCATCTTTCCGTCCGACATGAAGGCCGCGCCGTTGCTGCGCGGCTGGGTACGGCGCCTGCGCAACCAAGGCCTGCGACTGCACGTGAATCACCGTTGCATCGGCATCGACGGCACGCGCCTGCGTTTCGAGACGCCCGACGGCGAACGCGCGACCGAGGCCGCCGCCGTGGTGCTGGCCCTGGGCGGCGGCAGCTGGCCGCAACTGGGCTCCGATGGCGCCTGGCAAAGCTGGCTGCAGGAAGCCTCGGTGCCGGTCGTGCCGTTGCAGGCCTCGAACTGCGGCTTCGACGTGGCCTGGAGCGAGCACTTCGCCTCACGTTTCGCCGGCCTGCCGGTCAAGCCGGTCATCGCACAATTGATCGATGCGCAGGGACAATCGATTCAACAGCAGGGCGAATTCGTGATCAGCGCCGCAGGCATCGAAGGCGGCCTGATCTACGCGCTGTCCGCGCCACTGCGCGAACTGTGTGCCTTGCACGGCTCGGCACGCCTACACCTGGACCTGCTGCCGGGACGCGACGAAACCCGGCTGGCTTCCGAGCTGGCGCGCCAGAGCCATGACCGATCGCTGAGCGAACGCCTGCGACGCGGCGCCGGCATCAGTGGCGTCAAGGCCGGATTGCTGCGCGAAGGCGTGCCCAGCGGCCAGATGATCGATCCACGCCGCCTCGCCGCCTGGCTCAAGGCGGTGCCGTTGACGCTGCTGCGCCCGCGCCCCTTGGCCGAGGCGATCAGCAGCGCCGGCGGCGTGTCGATGACGGCGCTTGATCATCGGCTGATGCTGCCGAGCCTGCCAGGCGTATTCTTCGCCGGCGAAATGCTCGATTGGGAAGCGCCGACCGGCGGCTACCTGTTGACCGCCAGTCTCGCCACAGGCCGCGGCGCCGGCCTTGGCGCGGCGGCCTGGCTGCGGTCGGGCTGAGCCGCGGCGAACGGCGCTTGGGTTCCGGCTCAGGTCAATGTCATTCCGCGGCCTGCACGGCAGGAACCCGGAATCCACGCGCCGTACATCATTGGCACCAAGGCTCAGCTGAAGTTCATCGCTTGTTAGGCTTGGGCCTTGCACAGTCCGCAGCCGCCGGGAAGTGCCGGCCGTTGAACCGCGACCCATACTATTGAGTACCCCTGCGCCAGGCGCAGCGTCACCGAAAAGACCATGAGCTCAGACAATCCCCTGCTACGCCTTGCCGACAGCACCGAGCTGCCGGCCTTCGATGTGATCCGACCCGAGCACGCCGAACCGGCCATCGACCGGATCCTGCAACGCAATCGCGAGGAACTCGCGGCGCTGCTGGCCAAGGACTCGTCAGCGGAATGGGACGCGCTGATCGCCCCGCTGGAAACGATCGGCGACCGGCTGTCGCGGGTCTGGTCGCCGATCAGCCACCTGTTCTCGGTGTGCTCCACGCCGGAATGGCGCGGCGCCTACAACGCCTGTCTGCCGAAACTGACGGAGTACGGTCTGGAACTGTCGCAGTCCAAGCCGCTGTATCAGGCCTACCAGGCTCTGGCCGACAGCGCGGCCTACCCAAGCCTCAACGCCGCGCGACGCAAGGTCATCGACAACGCCCTGCGCGATTTCCGCCTGTCGGGCATTGCCTTGCCGGAGGATCAGCAGCAACGATTCAAGACGATCTCGATGCGCCTCTCCGAGATTCAGACGAAGTTCGAGGAAAACCTGCTCGATTCCACGCAGGCCTGGAGCCTGCTGATCGACGACGAATCGCGCCTCGCCGGCATGACCGACAGCGCCAAGGCGGCTGCGCGCGCCAAGGCCGACGCCAAGCAGCAACAGGGCTGGCTGCTGACGCTGGACGTACCGAGCTACATCGCCGTCGTCAGCTACGCCGACGACCGCACGCTGCGCGAGACCCTGTATCGCGCTTACGTGACGCGTGCATCCGATCAAAGCGAACACGGTCGCGATCACGACAACGCGGCCTTGATGGAGGAAATCCTGTCGCTGCGCCACGAGATGGCGACGCTGCTGGGCTTCGCCAACTACGCCGAACTGTCGCTGCAAGCGAAGATGGCCGAATCGCCGGACTCGGTGGAAGCGTTCCTGCTCGATCTCGCCGAGCGCGCGCGACCGCGTGCGCAGTCCGAGTTGGAAACGCTGCGCGCCTTCGCCGAACAACGCGACGGACTGAGCACGCTCGAACCCTGGGACGCGGCCTACTACGCCGAAAAGCTCAAGGAAGACAGCCTCGGTCTGTCCGATGAAATGCTGCGTCCGTACTTCCCGGCGCCGCAGGTCATCCGCGGCATGTTCGATCTGGTGGAGCGGCTCTACGACATCCGCATCGAGACCGTCGATGACCAGCCGGTGTGGCACGACAGTGTCACGGTCTATGCGCTGAAAACACCGGCGGGCGAGCGCTTCGGTCTGTTCTACCTGGACCCGTACGCGCGCGAGGCCAAACGCGGCGGCGCCTGGATGGACGAATGCCGCGGTCGCCGCATCACCGAATCGGGACTGCAATTGCCGGTGGCCTATCTGGTCGGCAACTTCGCCCCGCCGCTGCCCGGCAAGCCGGCGTTGCTGACGCACGACGAGGTCACCACGCTGTTCCACGAATTCGGGCACGGCCTGCATCATCTGCTGACCCAGGTCGACGAAGCCAGCGTCAGCGGCATCCACGGCGTGGCCTGGGATGCGGTGGAGCTTCCCAGCCAGTTCATGGAGAACTGGTGCTACGAACATGAATCGCTGAGCCTGTTCGCACGGCATGTCGATACCGGCGAGGCATTGCCGGATGCGCTGCTGCACAAGCTGCGCGAAGCGCGCAGTTTCCAGGCCGGCATGGCCACGGTGCGGCAGCTTGAATTCTCGCTGTTCGACCTGCGCATGCACCGCGACTACGACCCGGCGCTGGGTGGCCGCATCCCGGAGACGCTGGCCAGGGTCCGCGATCAGGTCTCGGTGATGTTTCCGCCGGCCTGGAACCGCTTTCCCAACAGCTTCTCGCACATCTTCGCGGGCGGCTACGCGGCCGGCTACTACAGCTACAAATGGGCCGAAGTACTGTCCAGCGACGCCTTCGGCGCCTTCGAGGAGGCGCGTGAGGCCGGGCAGAGCCTGATCAATAACGAAGTCGGACAGCGTTTCCGCGACACCGTGCTGGCGCGCGGCGGCAGCGCCGACGCCATGGAGCTGTTCGTGGCGTTCCGTGGCCGCAAGCCCTCGATCGAACCGCTACTGCGACAAAGCGGCCTGCTGGAGACGCAGGTGGCCGCATGATCCGTTACGGCGGACTGTTCGTCCCGGCGCTGGCCGCGCTGCTGTGCGCATGGCCGGCCAGCCGGGGGCATGCCGGCTGGTGGATCGCCAGCGCGGGATTCGGACTGCTGGCGATCGTGGCGCTGTGGGATCTGTTCCAGCCCTGGCACAACCTGCGGCGCAACTATCCTTTGATTTCGCGCATGCGCTGGTACATCGAGGCGATCCGCCCCGAACTGCGCCAGTACCTGTTCGAAAGCGATACCGACGGCCGCCCGTTCTCGCGCGAGCAGCGCGAGCTGATCTACGAGCGCGCCAAGGGCGCCAACGACAAGCATCCCTTCGGCACCAAGCACGATGTCTACGCCGGCGGTTACGAATGGATCGAACACTCGATCGCGCCCAAGGAAAAGACGGACGACAGTTTCCGCATCGACATCGGCGGACCTGAATGCACGAAGCCCTACAGCGCCTCGGTCTACAACATCTCTGCAATGAGCTTCGGCTCGCTGTCGCCGAACGCCCTGCGCGCGATGAACCTCGGTGCAAAAACCGGTGGCTTCTTTCACGACACTGGTGAAGGCGGGGTCTCGCCCTACCACCTCGAACACGGCGGCGATCTGGTCTGGGAAATCGGCAGCGGCTATTTCGGCTGCCGCGATGCCAATGGCCATTTCGACGCGGGCCAGTTCAGCGAAACCGCACAGCTCGACGCGGTGAAGATGATCGAGATCAAGCTGTCGCAGGGCGCCAAGCCGGGCCACGGCGGCGTGCTGCCGGGCGCCAAGGTCACCGAGGAAATCGCGCGAACACGCAAGGTGCCCGCCTGGCAGGACTGTGTATCCCCGGCCGCGCACAGCGCGTTCTCGACGCCCACCGGCTTGCTGGAATTCGTGGCGCGGCTGCGCGATCTGTCCGGCGGCAAGCCGACCGGATTCAAGCTGTGCATCGGCGATCCCGTGGAATTTCTCGGCATCGTCAAGGCAATGCGCGACACCGGAATACGGCCGGACTTCATCGTGATCGACGGCGGCGAAGGCGGCACCGGCGCGGCGCCACTGGAACTGACCAATCGCGTCGGCCTGCCGCTGCGGGAAGGCCTGCTGTTCGCGATCAATGCCCTGGTCGGTGGCGATGTACGCGACGGGATACGCGTGGGCGCCAGCGGCAAGGCCGTGAGCGGATTCGGCCTCGCCTCGAACATGGCGCTGGGCGCGGACTGGTGCAATTCCGCGCGAGGTTTCATGTTTGCCGTGGGCTGCGTGCAATCGGTCAACTGCCATACCGACAAATGCCCGACCGGCGTGGCCACCCAGAATCCGCGCCGCTGGCGCGCGATCGACGTGGAGCGCAAGGCGGCGCGGGTCGCACGCTTCCACAAAGAAACCGTGGGCGCACTGGCCACGCTGGTGGCCGTGGCCGGCTTCGAGCACCCGCAAAGCCTCACGCCGAAGCAATTGCTGCGGCGTGATCTGGACGGCTCGGTCCGCAATGCCGCCCAGCGCTACGAACTGCTGGATCGCGGCGCGCTGCTGCTGGAGCCGCCACTGCCATGGCAGCCGTTGTGGGAGGCCGCCTCAGCGGATCGCTTCCGCCCGGATCGCGTCGCATAAGGCGCGCCTTGCGCCCCCGGGATCGGCTCCGAACAGCCTCGGCGCGTGCCTCCTGGACCCGCAGGCTCATGCACAGCCGCTCACGCCAATCCCGGAGTCAGCCCCCCGTCGCTGGCTGCGCTCGGGTTTCGCGCAGCAGCTCTTCGATACGACGGTCCTTGTCTTCCCAGATGCCCTGCACCCAGGACTGAACCTGCTTGCGGAACGAGGCGTCGTCGAGATAGTCGCCGTGGAAGAATTCCGGCGGGATCGCCCGCTTGCGCACCTCGACCACGACGTGGCGCATGCGCCCCATCAGGAACGCCCAGAAGCCGACGGCGCCATCCGGATAGACGATGGTGACGTCCAGCAAGGAATGCAGGCGTTCGCCCATCGCCTGCATCGCGAACGCGAAACCGCCGGCCTTGGGCTTGAGCAGATGCACGAAACGGGATTTCTGCTTGTCATGCTTTTCCGGCGTGAAACGCGTGCCTTCGAGAAAGTTCAGCAGCAGCACGGGATGATTGCGTGCGGCCTCACAGGCGCGGCGCGTCGCCTCCAGGTCCTGCCCACGCAGCTCCGGATGCTTCATCAGGGTCTGCGCCGAATGACGCTTCATGAATGGATAGTCCAGGCCCCACCACACCGGACCCAGCACCGGCACCCAGATCAGTTCGTTCTTGAGAAAGAACTTGAAGAACGGCGCCCGGTAACCAAAGGTCTTGATCAGCACGTAGATGTCGTTCCAGCTCTGGTGGTTGGCGCAGACCAGAAACTGATCGCGGGGCGACAGCGGCACCTCGCAGCGGATGTCCCAACGCGTGCCGATCAGCGTATCGCCGAACCACACATTGTTGTTGGCCCAACGCTGTGCCAGCGCAGCCATCCAGGTGGAGACGCGGTCACGCATCGGTCCTTTCGGCGAGACCAGCTTGAGCAGGATCGTGGCGTACACCGGCACCGCCATCACCAGCGTGTGTACGACCAGCACCACGAACATGATCGCGCCAAGCAGCGGACCGGGGAGAAAACTCAGCATGGGGGCTACCGTCGCTTTGGTCTATTGATCCACGGAGTGGGAAGACAGATGAATGTGCGCGATCTTCCAGCTTTGTGCGTCACGGCGAAGAATCATGGTTTCGGTGGTGGCGATGTCGACCGTCTCGCCGTTGAGGTCACCGGTCAGCCGATATTCCGAAATCACGAAGGCATAGGTCTGATCCTGGAACACTTGGCGCCAGGTGATCGCGCGGTGAATGCTCTTCTCGAACTGCATGTCGGCCGCCAGATGGTCGCCGGCATATTCGCGCCGGTCGAACTCCGAAAACCCCTGTTCGTAGATCACCACGTCGCTGGCCATCATGCTCAGCGCTTCTTCGGCATTGCCGCGCAGGATGGCCTTGCGGAACCCGTCGACGATATCGGCCGGCCGCGTCTGCGCCGCATGTGCGACGGCGCCGCTCAGCAGCATCACGCACAAGCCGGTCCACAGCAGGATTCGCTTCACGGTTTCACCTCGGCACGGACAGTGCCTGCCTGATCGATCAATTCCACCGCCTCGGCGGGCTGCGGCAAGGCCACCAGCACGCAGGGACTACTCAATGCCATGGTCACCATCGCACTCTTCGGCGGCGAGATGAAGGTCGCGTACAAACGCACCAGCGAACCCAGCTGATCGGCCTGACGGCTCACGGCCAGCTTGTATCCGCCACTGCGGCGCTCCCCCATCTCGACCAGCACATACGGCCCCGGCGCGTGCAGCTGTTCCGGTTCGACACCCAGTCCCAGAGCCTGCACTGCAGCGCGGTCCGGCAACAGACTGAGCCGCGATTCACGCCCTTGCGTACCGCACTGCATCTGGCTGTACACCTCGTTGACCTCGATCCGCCGCGGATCGGGGTCGAACAGGCCCACGGACTGACAGGCCGCCAGCAGCAGCCCCAGCGGCGCCCCCAACACGATTCGGTACTTCATCTCCTCAATCCTTACGGACTCGTCCGACTTGCGCCGACATCCCGGTCTGCATATTCGCGGTCTTGTGGTTCCAACGAAGCCTACTTTAAATCATCGCGCCGGCCGGGCCGACCAATACGCAATCACTCATCCAGGCGTCGGGCGATGCGTATACTGAACGACGATGAACGCGATCGTCAGCCGCAAACGCGAACCGCGCCTGCAACTGCGGGAGGTACTCGACTGGCTGATCGAAGACGGCCTGCTTCGGAACGAGGACGCGCGCGAGTTTGTGGCGCCCTCGCAGCGCACCGGCGAGCCGCCGCCGCATCCGATTTCACTGATCGCACAGCAAGGCTGGGCCGATGCGCGGGCACCGCTGCAACGCATGCTGACGGCCGAGTCGCTGACGCAGTGGCTGGCCGGACGCACCGGGCTGGGCTACCAGCGCATCGACCCTCTGGCGATCGACGTGACCCAGGTCACCGCCGTCGTGCCCTACGCCTACGCGGCGCGCCTGCGCATCCTGCCGATCAAGGTCACAGCGCAACAGGTGAGCATCGCCACCAGCGAACCCTTTGTCGACGAGTGGGCCGAAGAACTCGGCCGTATCGCCGGCAAGCGCATCGAGCGCGTGCTGGCCAACCCCGAGGAGATTCAGCGCTACCTGATCGAGTTCTACGCGCTATCGCGCTCGGTCAAGGCCAGCGCCGTGGAACGCGGACGGATGACGCCGAGCGGCGTCCAGAATCTCGAACAGCTCACGGAACTGGGGCGTGCCGGCAAGCTGGACGCCAACGACCAGCACGTCGTCAATATCGTGGACTGGCTGCTCAACTACGCTTTCGAACAGCGCGCCAGCGACATTCACATCGAGCCGCGGCGCGAGCTTGGCAATGTGCGTTTTCGAATCGACGGCCAGCTGCACGAGGTCTACCAGGTACCCGGCGCCGTCATGGTCGCGGTCATCTCGCGCCTGAAGATCCTGGCGCGACTCGACGTGGCCGAAAAGCGCAAGCCGCAGGACGGGCGCATGAAGACGCGCAGTCCGGACGGTCGCGAGATCGAACTGCGTGCTTCGGTATTGCCCACCGCCTTCGGCGAAAAGCTGGTGTTGCGCATCTTCGACCCCGAAGTGCTGGTCAAGGATTTCTCGGCGCTGGGCCTGACCGCCGAAGATCGCGCGCGCTGGGAATCGATGATCCGCCAGCCGCACGGCATCATCCTGGTCACCGGCCCCACCGGCTCGGGCAAGACCACCACGCTGTATTCCACGCTCAAACAACTGGCCACGCCGGCCGTCAATGTCTGCACGATCGAGGATCCGATCGAACTGGTGGAGCCCGCATTCAATCAGATGCAGGTGCAGGCCAATATCGACCTGAATTTCGCCGACGGCGTACGCGCCCTGCTGCGACAGGACCCGGACATCATCATGGTCGGCGAGATTCGTGATCTCGAAACGGCGGAAGTCGCGATTCAGGCGGCCCTGACTGGCCACCTGGTGCTGTCCACCCTGCACACCAACGACGCACCCAGCGCGATCACGCGCCTGCTCGATCTCGGCGTGCCTTCGTACCTGATTCGCGCCACGCTGCTCGGCGTGGTCGCACAACGCCTGCTGCGCCGCCTGTGCCCGCATTGCCGACACGCGGTGGAGGTCTCCGAGGCCCGCTGGCGGGAACTCACGCGCGACGCCTCGAGCACGCCGCCGAACAGCATCTACGAATCCGTGGGCTGTCTGGAATGCCGCGAGACCGGCTATCTGGGTCGCGTCGGCGCCTACGAAATCCTCAACAACACGGCCACGCTGGCGCCTCTGATCGACGCGGGCACCGATCTCGCCCTGCTGCGCGCCCAGGCCTTGTCAGAAGGGATGTCGCCGCTGAGAATCTCCGGCGCCCGCAAGATCGCCGCCGGCCTCACCTCCGTCGACGAAGTGCTGCGCACCACACCCGACCCACCCGCCGCGACCTGAGTGCGCGCCGCTCAATACCGCTCGACCGCCGACATCCGTGAAAATCGCCACCTGGAACGTGAATTCCCTGCGCGTGCGCCTGCCGCACGTCATCGAATGGCTGACGCAGAATCCCGTCGATGTGCTGGGCCTGCAGGAGCTGAAACTGCAGGACGCGGACTTTCCGCATGAGGCCTTTCAGGCACTCGGCTACCATGTGGCCGCCAGCGGGCAGAAGACCTACAACGGTGTGGCGATCGTGTCGCGGCACCCTCTCGAAAACGTCACGCGCGGCATGCTCGGATATGAGGACGAACAGAAGCGCGTGATCGCGGCGACCACGCGGGGCGTTCGCATCGTCAACGTCTATGTGCCCAACGGTCAGGCGCTCGGGACCGACAAATACGCCTACAAGCTCGATTGGCTGCAGGCCCTGGAACGCTACCTGCGGGCGCAGCTCACCGCATATCCCCTACTGGCCGTGACTGGCGACTACAACATCGCGCCGGCGCCGGAAGACACCCATGATCCTACCGTCTGGGAAGGCGGTATTCTCTGCTCGGATGCGGAACGTGAGCGGCTGCGTGCGCTGCTCGATCTGGGTCTGTCGGATTGCTTCAGGCTGTTCGAGCAGGCCGAGCAATCGTTTACCTGGTGGGACTATCGCGCCGCGGGCTTCCGCCGCAATCTCGGTCTGCGCATCGATCATGTGCTGGCCTCGCGCGAGCTCGTGGCGAACTGCCGCGCCTGCGTCATCGACACCGCGCCGCGCAAGCTCGAACGCCCTTCTGACCACACACCGTTGATCGCCGAATTCGAACCGCCGGCCGCTTGACCGGTCTCAATCGGACAGCCAATTTCCCGATGCTGTGAACTGAGTCACCGTTCGGGCCGATTCGCGAGGCTTCAATACGAGACATGACAGCGCGCCGCAACGATCACGATGTGACCAACACGGTCTGTGTTGCCGACCCGAAGTCGGTCTGCGCCGCCGTGTGCGGGATCCTCGCCCGGCGCTACGCGGACATCGACCTGGCGCCGGTCCGCCGTGGGTTCGATACGTTTTCCAGGCTGTTCACCGGCAGACTCGCCGGCTACGCCGGATGCGACACCTGGTATCACGACGCACAGCACAGTCTCGACTGCGCGCTGGCGCTGGCGCGCCTCGTCGACGGCCATGAGCGCAGTGAGCCATCCAGCCAACAACTGGGAGCGCGGCGCGCGGTGCTCGGTGTTCTGGTCGCGCTGTTTCACGATGCCGGCTATATCCGCCGGTCGGGTGACGAGGCGATCAACGGCGCGGAATTCACCTTTACCCACGTCGGGCGCTCCGGCGATTTCCTGGCCCAGTTCCTGCCGCAGGTCGGATTCGCCAAGGAGGCCACGCTGGCGCGCCGCCTCGCGCATTTCACCGGCTACGAGATCGCGCTGGACCAGATTGCGGTCCGCAATCGCCGCGACCGCATGCTCGGCTTCATGCTGGGCACGGCCGACGTGATGGCACAGGTCTCGGATCGCTGCTATCTGGAGAAATGCCGGGACTACCTTTACCGCGAGTTCACCTGGTGCGGACTCGCCGGCCAGCACGCCGCAGCGCCGCAATACGAATCGGCAGAAGACCTGCTGCGCAAGACACCGGAGTTTCACCGTCATCTCTGTGCCGACCGTCTGGATGGCTATTTCGAAGGCGTGTATCGCTACGCCGCCACCCACTTTCAGACGGCACCGCCCCAGCCCGACCCGTATTCATCGGCGATGGACGCGCAACTACGACGCCTGCGGGACGCGATGGATGCGGGAGACCTCGGGCGCCTCCGCCGTCGGCCGCGCGTCGAGGGCGCGCAGGCCTTGCGTCGCCGCTTGGGATGGACGGCGGTGAGGACAGCCGCTGGCGCAAGTCCTGCCTCGGCGCCCCAGCGTCCCGAGCCCGGAATTCCGGCAGGATTTCAGCCGGGCTGAGTGTCGCGCGTGGGGTTGAGTTCACCACCCAGCGATTCGACGGTGAGGCGATGATATTTCTGCGCCAGTTCGTGCGGTTGTTCACGGATCACCGACATCACCTGCTCATCGTCGCGCTCATCGGGGGCATGAATCAGCAGAAAGTGTCGCCCTTTTTCGGCCAGGTCGTGATACAGCTGCACCATGCGCAACGAGGATCCCAGCATCGACAGCAGACCGGCCGAATCCAGGCCGCGCTGCGTACCTTCCACCACGGTTTCCGGAGACAGGTAACGGGTTTCATCCGCCGTATAGCCCTTGCCTTGCAGGCTCTTCTGAACGGTCAGCGCCGCTTCGCGTGTCGGGAAGGCGGCAACAATGTGGCCTACAGGATAGAAGTTCCCGAGATCGGCGCCCTGCTCGTTCATTGCGGCAAAGCTTTTTCCCTGATCGTTCATCGTTTCAGCCCTCGGCTTGGGTACGGTTTCGTGCCGTCCTGCGGTGCAACCCGAGGGCCGCTGGCAGCTCGGAACGACACGATAGTCATCGTCACGAATGCTGCGGCCGAGGCACTGACTCGGGCCTGAACTTTCACCCGGCGGGTCCGAACTCCCTTCGTGAGTTCGGATTCGCGTTACAGTCAGGGCCAGGCCCGATAAAACCACAACGATGAACGAACAGGAAATCCGTGAGACCCTCGCCAGCCTGCGCGCCGAGATTCGTGAACTGAAGCTCGCACCCGAAGAATCCAAGCGCCTTGAGAGGCTGGTCGCCGATGCGGAGGCGGACCTCGAACAGCCTCGCCCGCCCGAAGAACGCCAGGGCCTGATCGACGAACTGAGCCTGGCTGTGGACCAGTTCGAGGTCCGGCATCCTCGCTTTACCGCGATGCTCAACCGACTGGCGTCCTCGCTGAGCGCGATGGGCATTTGAGCAAGGGCTTGTCGGGGGACAGTCGCGGGCGGGGGCCGTTGGCGACGCGCTACAGCTACAGGTCGCTGTAACCCCTGCGCTTGCGGCCACGGCCGATCCACGGCAGCACCAAGCCGAGCAGGACGCCGCCGCCGACCAGCGCGGCGCCCATCACCATCGTCTGACGTTTGGCTTTTTCCTGATTGAAGCGCCGCGCCAGTTGTGCGGCCGTCTGCTCGTTCTCCGCGATGACGGCGCGCAGCTTGTCATTTTCTTCCTGCAGCTCGAATGCGGGCCGTGCGCTATCGAGCCGCGTCTGCGCTTCATCGAGGTTCGCTTCCAGTGTGGCGACACGATCACGCGCCTTGCGCAAGGCGGTCTGAGTCGAATCGAGCTGATCCTCGGCGGCGGGCTCATCCGAGAGGTAGCGTGAGGTGACCCAACCGGTCACACCGTCGGCGGTGCGAATCTGGGAATAGCTCTGCTCGCCGAGCGAGCGCAGCAGCGTGACGCGGTCACCACTGTGAATGACACCGATCGTCCCTGCGTCATTGCTGGGCTGTTCGCGCACCGACAGCAGGATTTCGTCGGACACGTATTTCGGTACACCATCGTCCTGAGCCTGGGCCATGGAAGGCAGTGGCGCACAGACGACCAATGCGGCAAGCAGCAAGAGTTTTTTCATTCTCAAGGATTTTCGAGGGGGCGGGTAGATCGACTTCGGGCGACTTTGGCGCGATTTCGGGGGAGCTCGACCGATGCGATGATGAACGAGCGAGCGCAGACGTCAACCCACGCGCCTGTTCAGCGCCGCTGGCGGCAGGCTTCCCGTAAAATGTCGGCTTCCCGTCCCGACAATCATTTCCGCCCCATGACGCCTTCGACCAAAAAGCCGATCTTCCTGACCCAGTTCCTGATCGAGGAGCAACGCGCGATCGGCGAAGCGAAGCCGGATCTGCGCCTGTTGCTGGAGATCGTGGCGCGCGCCTGCAAACGCATATCGATCGCGGTCGGCAAGGGCGCACTCGGCGGGGTTCTGGGAGACGCCGGCTCCGACAACGTGCAGGGTGAAGCGCAGAAGAAGCTCGACGTGCTGTCGAACGACATCCTGATGGAGGCCAACGAATGGGGCGGCCATCTTGCCGCGCTGGCGTCCGAGGAGATGGACGAACCGGTGATGATTCCGTCGCAGTATCCGAAAGGCGGCTATCTGCTGTTGTTCGATCCGCTGGATGGCTCCAGCAACATCGACGTGAATATCTCGGTCGGTACGATCTTCTCGGTGCTGAGCTGCCCGCCGGACCACACGCTGACGCCCTGCGAGGATGATTTTCTGCAACCGGGCGTAAAGCAAGTCGCCGCCGGATACACCGTGTACGGCCCCAGCACGGTTCTGGTGTTGACGATCGGCAACGGCGTGCACCAGTTCACGCTGGACCGTGAACTCGGCAGCTTCGTACTGACACAGAGCCACATCAAGATTCCGGAAGACACCAAGGAATTCGCGATCAACGCGTCCAACTCGCGCTACTGGGAGGCGCCGGTGAAGCGCTACATCGATGAATGCACCGCCGGCAAGGACGGTCCACGCGGCAAGGACTTCAACATGCGCTGGGTCGCCTCGATGGTGGCCGACGTGCATCGCATCATCACCCGCGGCGGTGTGTTCATGTACCCGATGGACGAGAAATCACGCGAAAAGGGCGGCAAGCTGCGGCTGATGTACGAAGCCAACCCGATGAGCTTCATCATCGAACAGGCCGGCGGCGCGGCCACGACCGGGCGCGAGCGGATTCTCGACATTCAGCCGTCCAAACTGCATCAGCGCGTGCCGGTGATCCTCGGCTCGAAGAACGAGGTTGAACGCGTGACCGCCTATCACAAGGAAAGCTGAGCGCCGGCCGGCGACGGCGACTGTCTACGTTCATCGGGATGCGCTAGCGTGCGTAGTCCCCTAGCCGTAGTGGAGTCCGCTCATGAGCATTCACCAATTTCAGGCCTTGTCGATCGACGGCGAGCCGGTGTCGATGGAGCAGTTCGCCGGCAAGGTGCTGCTGATCGTCAATGTGGCCAGCGAGTGCGGTCTGACCCCGCAATACGAAAAGCTCGAAGACCTGCAGCGCAAATACGAGGACCGGGGCTTTCGCGTGCTTGGCTTTCCGTGCAACCAGTTCGGTAGCCAGGAACCGGGCAGCGATGCGGAGATTCAGCAGTTCTGTTCGCTGAATTACGGCGTCAGTTTCCCGATGTTCTCCAAGGTGGACGTCAACGGGGAGGACGCACATCCGCTGTTCGCCTATTTGCGCCAGTCCACGGCCGAATCCGTGAACGGCTCGGGTCCGGGTGCCGAGATGCTGGACAAGCATCTCGAAAAGAACCACCCGGACCTGATGGAAGGCAGCAATATCCGCTGGAACTTCACGAAATTCCTGATCGATTCGGAAGGTAACGTCGTGAAGCGGTTCGAACCGACCGTGGAACCGGACGCGTTGACGGACGAAATCGAAGCGCTGCTGGGGTAAGCGTGCCGGCGCTTTCCTCGCGCTTGGACATTCGAGCGCGAGTAGGCGCCAACCCACTCATTCCGGCTGGCGTACGTCTCGGCGGATCTGGCGGCGCTCGCTACGGTCGTCGACCCGCGTGCCATCGCCGTCATAGCGTTCGGCCGCTTCGTCCCGGCGCAGCACTCTACGTTCGACCCGGTCGTCGACGCGGGTGCCATCGCCATCGTATTCATGGTTCTCACCGAACTCGTCACGCCGCAGCACACGCCGTTCGACGCGATCATCGACACGCGTTCCGTCGCCGTCATAGGCTTCTGAGGCGGCGTCGCGGCGATCCACACGGCGTTCGACGCGGTCATCGACACGGGTATGATCACCCTCCTGGGCGAGCAGCGCGGGGGTCGTCAGGATCGCACTGCTGGCAAACAGCAGAACAGTCAGGGGTCTCAAGCTCATTTTCGTATCTCCGAATTACCGAATTCAGGGCACTTTCGTGCCTGTATTCCGGTTCAACGGGAGATACAGCGCTCAGTTGACCTTGCCGACAGCGGCTTTGTAAGGGCTTGTTAACGTGAATCTCGCGCAGCGAGTCCGCTGCCCCTCGCCCACGACGTGGGAGAGGGGAGGACCGCCCGCGGAGCGGGTGGTGGGGAGAGGGCGGCCTGCCTGGCACAGGATTCATTTTCCGGGGCGCCTCCGCCGGCATGGCCGTTAACGTGAATCACGCGCAGCGTGATGCCGTCCTACCCCCGCCCGCTTGCGCTGAGCTTGTCCCACAAGTCTGCTGGACATCGCAGAGGAGAGTCGATAGTCTGAGTGGGTGGATCGACTTGAGGCGACATCTGACGAGCAATCGCGGTTTCTGCCGGAGGCATGGCCGTCGGTGTGTGC
>JAHZLQ010000020.1 GCA_022599775.1 Gammaproteobacteria bacterium | reverse complement strand
TGGTCGCGGCCCATCTCCGCCGCCAGCTTCTTCGCGTGCGCCACGGCATGCGCCGATTCCAGCGCCGGGATGATGCCCTCGACCCGGGTCAGCTCGTGGAAAGCCGCCAGCGCCTCGTCGTCATCCGCGGCGACGTATTCGACCCGCCCCAGATCCTTGAGCCAGGCGTGTTCCGGGCCCACGCCCGGATAGTCCAGCCCGGCCGAGATCGAATGCGTACCGAGAATCTGGCCGTTCTCGTCGGCCATGATGTAGGTGCGGTTTCCGTGCAGCACGCCGGGCGTACCGGCCGACAGCGGCGCCGCGTGCAGGCCTGTGGATAGACCGCTGCCGCCGGCCTCGACACCGATCATGCGCACCTCGCGGTGTGGGATGAACGGATGGAACAGGCCGAGGGCATTGGAACCGCCGCCGACACAGGCGACCAGGGCATCCGGCAGCCGACCGAACAGCTCGGGCGCCTGACGCAGCACTTCACGGCCGACGATCGCGTTGAAATCGCGCACCAGCAGCGGATACGGATGCGGGCCGGCGACCGTGCCGATGATGTAAAAGGTGTCGTCGACATTGGTCACCCAGTCGCGCAGGGCCTCGTTCATCGCGTCCTTGAGCGTGCGTGTGCCGCTCTTGACCGAGACCACCTCGGCGCCGAGCAGCTTCATGCGATACACGTTCGGGCTCTGCCGCTCGATATCGTCCGCACCCATGTAGACCACGCACTTCAAGCCCAGACGCGCCGCGACGGTGGCACTGGCCACGCCGTGCTGGCCGGCGCCGGTCTCGGCGATGATGCGGGTCTTGCCGAGATGCTTGGCGAGCAGCGCCTGACCCACGGTGTTGTTGACCTTGTGCGCGCCGGTGTGATTCAGGTCCTCGCGCTTGAGGTAGATCTGCGCGCCGCCCCATTTCGCGGTGAGGCGCTCGGCCGGATACAGCGGCGAAGGCCGCCCCACATACAGCGCCAAATCGCGGTCGAGTTCGGCGCGGAACGCCGGGTTCGAGCGCAGGCTGAAATAGGCGTCTTCGAGTTCGCGCAGCGGCTCCATCAGCGTCTCGGCGACGAAGCGGCCACCGTAGGGACCAAAGTGGCCCCGCGAATCGGGGAAATCGTAGTCTGCTTCAGTTGGCGTCGGCACGACGAACCTCTTCTATGAACTTTTGCATGAGCGCCGCGTCCTTGAGACCCGGCGCGCTTTCGATTCCGCTGCTCACATCCACGGCATAGGGCCGGACCCGCCCGATCGCGGAGGCCACATTATCCGGCTTCAGGCCGCCCGCGAGTATCAGCGGATGCGTGCCTCCGGCGATCCGGCTCCAGTCGAAGGCCGTACCCTGCCCGCCCAGCTCGCCGGTTTGATGCCCGTCCAGCAGCAGCGCGCTTGCATCCGCGTAGCGTTCACTTTGCGCGGCCAGATCCTGCGGCTCGGCCATGGCGACGGATTTGATGTATGGCCGGCCCCAGGCTCGACACAGATCCGGCGATTCGCTGCCGTGGAACTGCAGCAGGTCCGGCTGCACGCGGGCCACCAGCTGCGCGATGAACTCGCGATCCGCGTCCATCAACAAGGCTACCGCCGCAACCAGCGGCGGTAGCTCACGCCGCAGCGCGGCTGCGGCCTCGATGTCGAGCGCGCGGCGGCTTGCCGGCACCAGCACGAAGCCCAGGGCATCCACGCCGAGACCAATCGCCCGACGCGCATCCTCGGCGCGAGTGATGCCACAGAACTTGATGCGGGTTCTTTGCGTGGGCAGTGTGGACAAGAGGACTCTCTGAATCAACCGGCGGGAAACCAGGGTTCCGGCGGTGGCGGCAGGCCATAGCCGTCCGGATAGCGCGGGCCGACAAAATACAGGCCCGCGGCCGGTGCCGTCATCCCCGCGCGGGTTCTGTCCCGGCCGGCAAGCAGTTCCGCAATCCAGGTTTCGGGGTGACGCCCCTGCCCAACCATCAGCAGGCTGCCGGTGATGTTTCGCACCATGTGGTGCAGAAAGGCATTGGCGATCACGTCGATCACCACGAAATCGCCGCGCCGGAACACCTCGATCGCCAACAGGTTCCGCACCGGCGTGCGCGACTGGCAGACCGAGGCCCGAAACGCCGAAAAATCGTGCGTCCCGACCAGCGCCTGAGCCGCGCGATGCATGCACGCGGCATCCAGCGGATAGGTCCACCAGGTGGCCCGGCCACCGCTCAGCGCGGACCGCGAACGATGATTGTGAATCAGATAGCGATAACGACGCGACAGCGCCGAATAGCGCGCATTGAAATTCTCGTCGACGAGCTTCACCCACGGCAGGCTGATGTCGGCCGGCAGCTGCGTGTTGCTGCCGAGCACCCAGGCGTCCGCCTGACGGGCCGCATCACTGTCAAAGTGCACAACCTGCTGCAGGGCGTGGACGCCAGCGTCGGTGCGGCCGGCCGCAATCAGACGAACCGGATGATTCGCGATCCGCGACAGGGCCGTCTCCAGCGTCGCCTGCACCGATACGTGGTGGTTTTGCGCCTGCCAGCCGGAATAGGCACCGCCGTGGTACTCCACGCCGGCGCACCAACGCCTCATCGCGGCCATACGAAAAACAGTGCCACCAGCGACAGCGGCGCCAGCCACTGCCAGAGCGGCGGCGCCGGTGGCATCGGTACGGTGACATCGCCGTGTTCGCTGTAGCTCAGTTCTTCGGCGCGCAGAATCGCCGCCGCTGCCGCGTCGATCAGGCCGCGGCGTGATTCGCGGCGCAGGCTGTCGATGAGCTGACCGGCCTCGGTCACGTATTCCAGAGCCAGCGCCAGACGCAGACCCAGTCGCCGATCATCCACGCCGATCAGACGCAACGGCCGCAGCAGCCACAGCAGCCCGCCGGCCAGTGCCGGCATTGGTGTGACCTGCGTCAGCCAGAACACGGCCGCCAACAGGTCCGCCAGTACCAGCGCGCGACGCGCGCCCTCGCTCAACCCGTCCACGCTGATCCCCGGCAGCACGCTCCACAGTGGCGTGCCCGGCGTAAGCCCGACATAGAGGATGAGGATCGCCAGAAACAGATAGCGCAGGCGCATCAGGCCGCGGCCATATCGCAGCAACGACGCGCGCCCAAGACAGGCATGGGTGATCAGCAGGCTCGCGGCGGCCAGCGCCAGCGCAGCGATCGGTAGGATCGGCAGCAGCGCCGCGAAGGCGAGCAGACAGGCAATTCGAACGGCCGGGTACACAGGAGGCGGTGCTGGGAGCAGTGCTTGGGTTCGGCAATCGTGCGTGTTCGTCGGGTCCATGCGGCCCTGAAGCCTACGATGGGCGCTCAGATCAGCTGCGACAGCAGATCCCGCGCTTGCTGCTGCTGTTCGGGCGATCCGAGATCGGCCACTTCCTGCAACAGTGTACGCGCCATGTCGCTGTCGCCGATGTCCACGTAGGCCCTCGCCAGATCGAGCTTGGTCGCCGCCTCGTCACCGCCGTCCAGGTCGAGTTCGATGTCGTCGAATTCCTGTATCGAGAATTCACCGGGGTCTTCGAGCGGCGATTCGGACTCGAACGTGGATCCGGCGGCTGGGGCTGCGTCCGGCGGATCGATGTCCGAATCAAGCGGTGCGTCAAAGCCTGGCTCAATCGGCGCATCGAACGATTCACTGAAGGATTCGATCGATTCCTCCGCCGCTTCGGCATCCGGCATCGTGTCCGCCGGCGGTGCGTCGAATGACTGCAGATCCAGTTCGGGGAAGGCCGGCTCCCGCGGCGAGTCCGAAGACTGCGAGTCGAAATCGGAGAACGATTGCGCGGACGAGAGCAACGAGGACTGGTCTGCGGTCTGTGCGTCGGGCAACGTATCCGAAGAGGCGGAATCCAGATCGAAATCCGATAGGTCGAAGTCCAGCGCATGGGTATCGAGCTGCGCCGGCTCCGTCACAAGGCTTGGATCCCTGTCTGCCGGCCCCGCATCGGCAGCCACGTCGAAGTCGGCGCTCAGCGGCTCGGCCACTTCGATCGGTGGCGGGTCGGTCTGGTCACCGTCGAGTTCGAAATCTTCCAGGCTGAAGTCGAGCATTCCGTTGTCGGCCTCGTCCACAGACGCCTGACGCGCGCGCTCCGGAGCGGCTGCGACGCCGATATCGGCGCTGGCCTCGGAGACGTTCTGAGCCTCGTCGAAGCTGATCTCGTCCAGGGTGAGGTCCATCGACGTCGGCGCGAGCGCGGACGCATCCGTTGTCGCCGGGGCGGCCTCGAGTTCAAAGTCCACCGGTGAATCGAGGAGGCTCGCATCGCCCTGCCCGTCGTCGGCGAACATTGCCGCGTCCGGCGTGAGCTGCCGGCCCATGATGCTGATGTTCTGCCATTGCGCGGCGTCGAGTTCTTCACGCAGCCCCTCAGTGACTTCAAGAAACTCCACGGGCTTGTTGGCGGCGAAATACGTTTCCGCAAGCTTGACGCGGATGTCGGTCCGCTCCGGCGCGTTCTCCGCGGCCTGCCGCAACAGCAGCGCCGCTTCATCGTACAGCCCATAGGCGATATGAAAATCGGCCTCGGACACCGGGTCGTTGGAATCCAGATCGATACGCATCGTCTCGGCTTCAAACTGCGAGGTCACGTCGAAATCGACCCCGTTGCTGTCGCGACGCGCCGCGGCCGCATCCATCGCCGGCATCTGTACGGTCTTGTCGAAGCCCTCGTCTTCGAACAGCGAATCTTCGATCGATGGCAATTCGCGGTCGGCAACCGGCGTGGCTTCGTCCGCCGACGCCAGCAGGCTGTCCTCCAGCGACCCCAGGCGATCGGTATCGGCACCGTCCTCGGACGGTTCCTGGTCCTCGGGCGGCGCGATGATCACCGGGGCGGCGACCGGCGCCACCGCCGGGGTGCTCGCGCGCGGCGGCGCCGGCGGCCGTGGGGCGGGCGCAGCCACCGGTGGTGCTTCGTCGTTGTCTTCGCGGCGCCGCAGCATCAGCATCGAGGCGATCAATACCAAAACCACGACGAGCAGGCCGATCCACAGCCAGGGCAAACCGCGCTTCTTGCCTTCGCGCCCGGTCACCGGCGCGGAACGTACCGGCGCTGGCGGCGCATCGTCCACCATCGGCTCGTCTGGCGCGGTGGACTCCGTATCCGGGTAGTCCGAATCGAGCACTGTGGAACCAGCGCCGGTCGCGCCGTAGGAATCGTCTCGTGGGGTGTCCGTCTGGTCGTCGTCCTGGGCCGCGCCCTGACGCTGCAATTCCTCCAAAGCGGAGCCTGGCCGACGATCACCCGTAGCCTCGCCCGAAACGGCCGGCGCAGGCATGGACACCTCCGGCTCGGGCAATTCGTGGAGTTCGGACTCGGGGTCTGGTTCGGGCTCAACCGGCGTCACCGGCCGCAGCTGCGGCGTGGGTGCCACCGGAGGCGCCGACGGTGCGGCCGGCGCCACACCGCGGCGAGCGGCGTCCAGCATGGACTTGGCGCCAGCGGCGTCGACCGCGCGTATGCTCGACAGGCTGGGCACGTCGAGCATCACGCCCGCGAGCAGTCCGGTGATGCGCCCGTCGTCGAAGGCCTTGGGATTCGCGCGATACAGCGCGACCTGCATCTGATCCATGCTGACGGTATCGTCCGGCCGCAGATTGAAGGCCACCCGCCACAAGGTCTCACCATGCTTGATCGGACCGTATCGGGCCGGCAAAGCCCCGGCACTGGACGGCGCTGAAACCGGAACGCTGCTGGTCTTCGGCATCTGGGCGGCAGCCGTCGCCGCCCCTTGCGATTCGGATGAACCGAAGCGGTCCAGCAATGCGGGATCGGGCTCGCGGCGGCTGGCTTCGGCCGCCGTCTCGAAGAATTCATCGTTCGACGGCGCCCTTGGCGCAACCGGCTTGCTCTGCGGCGCCGGTGCTGCCGCGGCAACAATCGGCGGCGGCAAGGCATTCGCCGGACGCGGCGAGGCCATCGCCGATTCGGGCGGATCGAGCAGCACGCTGTATTCACGCAACAGGCGGCCCTCGCCCCAGCGCGCTTCGACATACAGGTTCAGAACCGGCTCGCGTGCCAGCTCCTCGCTCGAAACCTGAATCCGTGACGATCCGCCGCTGCCGACCACGGCCAACTGCACGGCGTTCAGATATTCGGCGCGATCAAGCCCTGCCTGGGAATAGGCATCGGCCGAGGCCAGACGCACCTGCAGGGATTCGAGTTCATCGGCTCCGGCATCGAGGATGCCGATGCTGGCCTCCAATGGCTGATTGAGCCTGGAACGGACCTCGAGTTCGCCCAGCCCGAGCGCCCATGTCGAAGTGGAGCACAGTGCGAGCAACAAGGCCCCGCCGAAGCTGACTGATCTCACGATTCGCTCCCGCGACGTATCGTTTCGCTCCGCCTTGCCGTGCACGGGCAGACATGCGTCCGCGACGCCCGGAGTTCCGTGTATTCCCATGCACTCACCGCTTCCTGAACCCTTGCCCCGTGCAATCCGCCTTCACTTGCGACGCCATTGCGAGCGTGCGCAACAGCCGGCTAGTGACAGTAGTACATTATTATTGTCCCGTAAGCCGTTTTATACCCTAGATATTGCGGCGAACCAAGCGCTGTGCCCGCTGGCGCTCAATCGAGATAGGTCTCGATCAGTTTTTCGGCGATCTGCACGCTGTTGAGGGCGGCGCCCTTGCGGATGTTGTCGGCCACGACCCAGAGGTTCAGACCACGCGGATGCGAGATGTCCTCGCGGATACGCCCCACGAACACCGCGTCCTTGTGCGCGGCTTCGGTCACGGCGGTCGGGTAGCCGCCGTCCTTGTGCTCGTCGATCACGGTAATACCGGGCGTGGCCTCGAACAGCGCACGTGCCTCGACCGCGGTGATCTTGCGCCGGGTCTCGATGTGCAAGGCCTCGGAATGACCGAAGAACACCGGCACACGCACCGCCGTGGGGTTCACCATGATCGACTCGTCCTCGAAGATCTTGCGGGTTTCCCAGACCATCTTCATCTCTTCCTTGGTGTAGCCATTGTCCTGAAAGCTGTCGATCTGCGGCAGTACGTTGAATGCGATCTGCTTGGGATAGACCTTTCGGTCGAAATCCATGCCGCTGAGCGCCTTGGCCGACTGCGTGGCCAGTTCCTCGATCGCGTTCTTGCCGGTGCCGGAAACCGACTGATAGGTCGCCACGTTGATGCGCTCGATGCCGACCGCGTCGTGGATCGGCTTGAGCGCCACCAGCATCTGGATGGTCGAGCAATTCGGGTTGGCGATGATGCCGCGTGTCTTGTAGCGGGCGATGGCGTGCGGATTGACCTCGGGCACCACCAGCGGCACGTCGTCGTCGTAGCGGAACTGCGAGGTGTTGTCGATGACCACGCAGCCGGCCGCCGCGGCCTTGGGCGCGTAAACCTTGGACACTTCGGCACCCGGCGAGAACAGACCGATCTGCACCTTGGAGAAATCGAAAGTCGCGAGATCCTCGACGATCAGCTCCTCGTCACCGAAGTCCACCTCGTCGCCGGCCGAACGCGCCGAGGCGACCGCATAGACCTTGCCCACCGGGAAGCGGCGCTGCTTGAGCACCTTCAGCATTTCCTCGCCGACGGCGCCGGTCGCGCCCACCACTGCTACATCGTATGTCTTGCTCATATCTGCCTGTCTCGATTGCTTGCTGCCGGCGCCGACGGCGCCGCCATTCGTAAATTCAATGAAGCGCTGCGACCACGGCGGCGCCCATTTGCGCCGTCGACAGAACCGCTTCACCCGGCCCCGCGATATCGCCGGTACGCAGACCGTCCGCCAGCACGCGCTTCACGGCCGCTTCCACGCGATCCGCCAGATCGCCACGCCCCAGGCTGTAGCGCAGCATCATCGCTGCCGACAGTATGGTCGCCAAGGGATTGGCCTTGCCCTGACCCGCGATATCCGGCGCGCTGCCGTGAACCGGCTCGTACAGCCCCTGCCCCTGCCGATTGAGCGAGGCCGACGGCAACATGCCGATCGATCCGGTGAGCTGCGCGCCGATATCGGACAGAATGTCGCCGAACAGATTGGAGGTCACGAGCACATCGAACTGACCCGGCCCGCGCACCAGCTGCATCGCCGCATTGTCCACGTACATATGGCTCAGAGCGCAATCGGGATAGTCGCGCGCGACGCGCTCGGCCGTGTCACGCCACAGTTGCGACGATTCAAGGACATTCGCCTTGTCCACCGAACAGACGCGCCGATCGCGCACACGGGCGTATTCGAAGGCGCTGCGGCAGATGCGTTCGATTTCCGATTCGCTGTAGCGTTCGGTGTTGATACCGACGCGCTGCCCGCCTTCCTCGACCACGCCACGCGGCTCTCCGAAGTAGATGCCGCCGGTCAGCTCACGCACGATCAGGATGTCCAGGCCGCGCACGATTTCGGGCTTGAGCGTCGATGCCTCGGCCAGTTCGTCGAAGCACAGCACCGGCCGCAGATTGGCGTACAGGTCCAGCGCCGCGCGAATGCGCAGCAGGCCGCGTTCCGGACGCAGTGGACGATCCAGCGTGTCCCATTGGGGACCGCCGACCGCGCCCATCAGCACTGCGTCGGCAGCACGCGCCTTTTCCAGCGTGGCATCCGGCAAGGGCGTGCCGTCGGCATCAACCGCGCAGCCGCCGATCAGGCCTTCGCTGAATCCGATATTGAAATCCCCACCCTGCAGCGCTTCGAGCACGCGACGCGCCTCGGCGACAACTTCGGGTCCGATACCATCACCCGGCAACAGCAGGATTTTCTTGTGATCGCTCATGTCGTTGGTTTCATGTTGGGATATGGGCGGCAAAACGCAGCCGCACGTAGTCCGCTACCCAGGCGCCGCTGTTGTACAGCCGCGGACGCACCGCCTCGCGCACCTCCTGGATCACCGCCTCGCGCTCGGCCTCCGCTACGGCATCGAGAAAACGCCGTGCAAACGTCGTCATCCAACCGATCACGTCACCCGGCAAGGGGGTCGGCCGCTCGAAACGCTCGATCCGGTCGATCACGAAGCCGGCCGCTTCGAGCCGCGCACGATACTCGGCCTGGGTCGGGAACATCCAGGGGTCGCAGCGGGCCGCGTCGACGCCGCGGGTCGCCAGGGCTTCGTGCAGCGCACTGCGCATCGAAACCACATTGCCGGCGGCGCCGAGTTCGGCCACAAAGCGCCCGCCCGGCTTGAGCGCGCGGGCGACACCCGCGAGTACGGCATCGTGATCGCGCTTCATCCAGTGCAGCGCCGCGTTCGAAAACACCGCGTCGAACTCATGCCGGTACGGCAGCTCGTGCGCATCGACCACCTCGGCGATGACACCGCGTGATCGGGCGGCCGCGACCATCTCCGGGCTGGCATCCACACCCAGCACCTCGCAGCCTTGCGCCATCAAACGTTCGCTCAGCACGCCATCGCCACAGCCCAGATCGAGAATGCGCTCACCGGCCTTTGGAGCCAGCCAGCCGAGCACGCTGACGCCGAGGTCCGCGACGAATCGTCCGGTGCGCGCGTAATCCTCCGCGTTCCACTGCTGGCCGGCGGCCTCGGGCATATTCACTGGAACAACCACGGCGCGGATTCGCGGCGGCGGGATTCGTAGGCACGAATCGAATCGGCCTTCTGCAGTGTCACACCGATTTCATCCAGGCCTTCGATCAGATCGCGCTTGCGACCGGCCTCGATCTGGAAACCATAGGTCTCGCCGCCCGGCAAACGGACCTGCTGCGCTGGCAGATCGACCGTGACCTGAACCGCGGGATCACGGCGGACGGTTTCCAGGATCGCGCTCACTTCGGCCTGCTTGAGCACCACCGGCAACATGCCGTTCTTGAAGCAGTTGGAAAAGAAGATGTCGGCGTAGCTCGGCGCAATCACGCAGCGGAATCCGGCACCGTCCAGCGCCCACACGGCGTGTTCGCGCGAGGACCCGCAACCGAAATTCTCCTGCGCCACCAGAATGCTGGCGCCGGCGTGTTCGGGGCGATTGAGCACGAAGTCCGGGTTCGGCCGACGCGTGGCCGGATCGATATCCAGCGTACCGGCATCGAGATAGCGCCAGTCATCGAACAGGAAGGGGCCGAAACCGGTCTTGCGGATCGATTTCAGATATTGCTTGGGAATGATCGCGTCGGTATCGACATTGGCGCGGTCCAAGGGCAGCACCTTGCCGCTGACGACATTGAAGGCTCTCATGAGACGCTCTCCTGCTCACGCACGTCGACGAAATGACCGGCGATGCCGGCGGCCGCGGCCATCGCCGGCGACACCAGATGGGTACGTCCGCCGGCACCCTGCCGACCCTCGAAATTTCGGTTCGAGGTGCTGGCGCAGCGCTCGCCCGGCTCCAGGCGATCGGCGTTCATCGCCAGACACATCGAACAGCCCGGCTCGCGCCACTCGAAACCGGCTTCCAGGAACACACGGTCCAGGCCCTCGGCCTCGGCCTGCTCCTTGACCAGCCCGGAACCCGGCACCACCATCGCCAGCTTGACGCTGTCGGCTTTGCGCCGGCCGCGCACCACCGCCGCGGCCGCGCGCAGATCCTCGATCCTGGAATTGGTGCAGGAGCCGATGAACACCTTGTCGATGCGAATGTCCGAGATCGGCATGCTGGCCTGCAGGTCCATGTACTTCAACGCGCGGGCCCAGCCTTCGGCCTGTACCGGATCGCGAGCCGTCCGCGGATCGGGCACGCGGCCACTGATCGGCGCCACCATTTCGGGCGACGTGCCCCAGCTGACCTGCGGCTCGATGCTCGCGGCATCGATCTCGACACTGCGGTCGAACCGCGCACCGGCGTCGGAGTGCAGCTCGCGCCAAGCCGCGACGGCCGGCGCCCAGTGCTCCTCGCGCGGCGCGAACGGCCGGCCGTGCACGTAGTCGATGGTCTTGTCGTCCACGGCGACCAGACCGGCACGGGCACCGGCCTCGATCGCCATGTTGCACAGGGTCATGCGACCTTCCATGGAAAGATCCTCGATCGCCTCACCGGCGTATTCGATGACGTATCCCGTGCCACCGGCGGTGCCGATGCGAGCGATGATCGCCAGGGTGATGTCCTTGGCGGTCACGCCCGGACCAGCCTGACCGCTGACACGCACCAACATGGTCCTGGCCTTGCTCTGCACCAGGGTCTGCGTGGCCAACGCGTGTTCGACCTCCGAGGTGCCGATGCCGAAGGCCAGCGCGCCGAAGGCGCCGTGCGTCGCGGTATGCGAATCGCCGCAGACCACGGTCATGCCGGGCAGGGTGGCCCCCTGCTCCGGACCGATCACGTGGACGATGCCCTGACGCACATCCATCAGCTCGAACTTGGTGATGCCGAACTCGGCACAGTTCTCGTCCAGCGCCGCCAGTTGCGCGCGCGCAATCGGGTCGATGATGCCGCCGGCTCGGTTGAATGTCGGCACGTTATGGTCGGGCACCGCCAGATTGGCTGATATCCGCCACGGCTTGCGCCCCGCAGCGCGCAAGCCATCAAAAGCCTGCGGACTGGTGACTTCATGCACCAGATGACGGTCGATATAGATCAGCGCCGCCTCGTCACTGCCGCCTTCGCCCAGCGGCTCGACGACGTGCGCGTCCCAGATCTTTTCGTACAGCGTTCTTGGCGTTTCCACGACCATCGCTTCAGCCCCCTTGCATCGAGATTCCATCGAGGGCGCGCAGTCTAGTCTTCGGAGTTTCATTACTCCAGTGATGCTTTTCTATATTATCCATTCCATTTTGGAATTTATTTCCCAAGGAGCCTGTTCGAACGATGGACCTGCGTGATCTAACCGCCTTCGTGGAGGTCGCCGAAACCGGATCGGTCTCCGCCGCCGCGCAACATCTGCATCTGAGCCAGCCGGCGGTCAGCAAACGTCTGATGTCGCTGGAGGAGCGGCTCGGCCATCGCCTCTTCGACCGCATCGCACGCCGCGTCATGCTGACCGATGCCGGCCGGGCGCTGCTGCCGTACGCACGGCGCGCACTGGGTGACATCGAGGACGGACGTCGCGCCGTGGCCAGCCTCGGCGGCACCGTCGCCGGTCGCCTGTCGATCGGCACCAGCCACCATATCGGCCTGCACCGCC
Source organism: Gammaproteobacteria bacterium (assembly GCA_022599775.1). Classification (GTDB taxonomy): domain Bacteria; phylum Pseudomonadota; class Gammaproteobacteria; order Nevskiales; family Nevskiaceae; genus Banduia. The sequence goes on along the minus strand of JAHZLQ010000020.1, from coordinate 4,009 downwards.
TGCCCCCGGTGCTGCGCGCCTACACCGCGCGACATCCGCAGGTCGACCTCGACATGCATTTCATGGACTCCGAAGTTGCCTGCGAGCAGGTGCTGGCCGGCAAACTGGAACTCGGCATCGTCACGCTGCCAAGCCAGGCCCCGGATTCGCTGGAATGCCACGTGATCTGGCCCGACCCGTTGGCGGTGGTCGCGGCGCCGGAGCACGCGCTGGCCGGACTGCACAAACCCAGCCTGGCCGATCTCGCCGCGCACCCGGCGGTCCTGCCGGACGAGCAGACCTACACCCATCGCATCGTCCGGCGTGAATTTGAACGCCACGGCCTGTCGCCGCATATACGGCTCGCCACGAACTACCTGGAAACCCTGAAAATGCTGGCCGGCATCGGTCTGGGCTGGAGTGTGCTGCCGCTATCGATGCTGGACGAAACACTGCGCGTCGTTAAAATCTCCGAACTGCACATGCATCGTGACCTCGGTGTCGTCCGGCATCGGCGCAGAACGCTCTCGTCCGCCGCACTGGCGATGATCGACAGTCTCTTGAGCCAATGAATGCATGCACTTCGATCTGGAAGTTCATGCTTCGTTCATGCCTCAATCAGCAGCGTACGTTCACTATTGCTGAATGCCGTACGAAGGCGGAATGCGTTAGGGACCGACGGCAGCCGGCAGGAGGCCAACCCGCCGCCCCTTCGACCAACCTCCGGAAAAACTCCTTGATGAAAAGACAATTACTAATCAGTGCGACCCTACTCGGGTGGAGCAGCCTCTCGCTTGCGCAGGACGACGTTCCCAAGACCTTCGGCGCGGGCGACCTTGTTATTCAGGCCGGCTATTTCCACGTCGATACGCGCGATTCGAGCGGCCCGGTGCGCACCGAACTGCGCCCCAGCCCGCTGCTGACTCTGCTCGGCGTGCCCGAGCAGTTCACCTCCGAAGGCACTGGTCTTTCGATCAGCAGCGCCGATACCCCGGCGCTGACGGCCAAGTACTTCTTCACCGATCATCTCTCGCTGCAGCTTGAGGGGGGAATCCCGGCCGACTTCGACATCTACGGCTACGGCACCGTCGCGCCTCCCGGCGCCGCCGGCGAAGTCGTCAACGCCGACCTCGGTGATCCGGCCACCAATCCAGTGGCGTCGTCGACCCAATGGTCGCCGGCGATGATCCTGCACTGGAACTTCCGCGAACCGGAAGATGCGGTCCGCCCTTATATCGGTGTCGGCGCGGTCTACACCTGGTTTACCGACGTGGAGCTTTCCGACAACGCCGCGGAGGCGATCAACTCCAGCCTCGGCACCACACTCGCGCTGGCGGCCGGAATCCCGGGTGACACCTACACCACCGCAAGTTCCTCATCCTCGGTGGATCCGGTGATCAATATCGGCACCCAGGTCCAGGTCACGGATCGCTGGGGCGTCAGCCTCTCGGCCTCGTACCTGCCTCTGGAGACCACGTCCACGATCAAGATCAAAGCCAGCGACGGCACCACGCTGGCGACCAACAAGGTCGACATCGATATCCATCCGGTGGTCATCGCGCTGCTCGTGAACTACCGCTTTTAGTAAGTCTACCCACGAGAAGACGACGAATATGAGGTGTGAGCCGAATCGATGAGTGCTCCCTTCTCGCTCCGGAAGAAGGGTTGGGGATGAGGGCGCTCGGCGCCATTTGTACGCCGAGACTGCACGCGGCGGGCGCCCTCACCCCAGCCTTCTCCCAGAGGGAGAGGGCGAAAATCGTTCTTGGCAGTACCGGCAATTATCAGGCGGGTGGACGACTCGCCGCAGTCGCTGCAAGCCGAGTCACCGATCACGCGTTCAGGACCGGTGGCTTTTCATCGGCCACGCCTCGAACATTGATCGTCATTCCGGACGGGGCCTCAATGGACTCGCCGCATCGCCTATCGCAGCGCTTCGAGCGCCTCCCAACGCTCGTACGCCAGCAGCAGCGCCTGCTCGATCTCGCTGGCGCGCTGCTGCTTGCTGACCGCATCGGCCCGATCACGGATGTAAAGCTCCGGGTCCGCCAATACGCTGGCCAGCTGAGCCTGTTCGCCCTCCAGCGCTTCGATCTGTTGGGGCAAGGCGTCAAGTTCGCGCTTCTCCTGGTTGCTGAGACGCCCGGCGACCGCGGGAGCCGGCGCGCGCGTCGACGCTTTCGTCGCTGAACGGTTCGCGACCGGGGCCGACGTGGGCATCGCGGCCGCCTGACGGCGCCACTCGCTATAGCCGCCGATGAAGTCGCCGATACGGCCGGCGCCTTCGAACACGAAACTGCGCGTGACCACGCGATCCAGAAATTCGCGGTCGTGGCTGACCAGCAAGACCGTACCGCTGTATTCGGACAACTGCTCTTCGAGCAAATCCAGGGTCTCGATGTCGAGGTCGTTGGTCGGCTCGTCCAGCACCAGGAGGTTCGAAGGCTGTGCGAACAGACGCGCCAGCATCACGCGCGAGCGCTCGCCGCCGGACAGTGCCTTGATCGGGCTGCGCGCCCGGTCCGGCGTGAACAGGAAATCCTGCAGATAGCCCATGACATGCTTGCGACCCTGCGGTGATTCGATGAACTCGCGACCATCGGCGATCTGCTCCCAGACCGGTCGTTCGGCGTCCAGCGCCGTACGCAACTGGTCGAACACGGCGATTTCGAGTTTGGTGCCCAAGCGGACCGTGCCCTGGTCGGGCTGCAGCGATCCAAGCAGGAGCTTGAGCAAGGTGGTCTTGCCGACGCCGTTCGGTCCGATCAGTCCGATCTTTTCACCGCGCAGGACCGTGGCCGAGAAGTTCCGTACCAGCAGGCGCTCGCCGTGCGCGAACTGCAGGCCTTCGGCTTCGATCACCATCTTGCCGGAGCGTTCGGCCTCCTGGACCTGCATCTTGGCCTTGCCGGACAGGTTGCGACGGCTCGCGAAGTCCTCGCGCAGCGCATACAGGGCACGCACGCGGCCTTCGTTGCGGGTCCGCCGAGCCTGGATACCTTTGCGAATCCAGGTCTCCTCCTCGGCGAGCTTCTTGTCGAACAATGCGTTCTGTTGCGCCTCCGCCTGCAGGGCGTCCTCCTTGCGCCGCAGGTAGTCGTCATAGGTCCCGGGCCAGCTGCTCAGGGTGCCACGGTCGAGTTCGACGATGCGCGAAGCAACCCGGCGCAGAAAGGCGCGGTCATGCGTCACGAACAGCAGCGTGCCCGGCCAGTCGACCAGAAAGCCCTCGATCCAGGCGATGCTGTCGATGTCCAGATGGTTGGTCGGTTCGTCCAACAACAGCAGATCGGGCTCCGCGACCAGGGCCTGCCCCAGCAGCACGCGCCGCTTGAGGCCACCGGACAGCGAAGCGAACACCGCATCGCCCGGCAGCTTCAGCTTGGTCAGGATGGTTTCGACGCGCGCGTCCAGCGACCAGCCGTCCACCGCTTCGAGTGCTGCCTGCACACGACCGAGATGCCCCATGTCCTCAGAGCCGCTTTCGATCAGATGATGGTACTCGGCGACGAGACGCCCCGCCTCGCCCAGACCCTCGGCGACCACGTCGAAGACACTGCCTTCGGTACCTGGCGGTACGTCCTGCGGCAGCTCGGAGATGCGCGCGCCGCTGTCGATCACGATTTCGCCGTCGTCCGGCTGCTGCGAGCCATTGATCAGACGCATCAGCGTGGATTTTCCGGTGCCGTTGCGCCCGACCAGACAGACGCGCTCGCCGCGCTCGATCGTCAGCTGCGCATGGTCGAGCACCACACTGCGGCCCAGACTCAGGCTGACATTCTTGAGGTTGAGGAGCATCGCTTCACAAGGACTGGCGGAAACAGGGGCGCTGATTCTACGGGATCAGACGGCCGCGCCGGCGGCCTGGGCTGAAGCCCAGGCCCATTGGAAATTGTAACCACCGAGCCAGCCGGTGACATCAACCACCTCGCCGACGAAGTAAAGCCCCGGCACGCGCCGTGACTCCATCGTCGACGAGGACAGTTCGCGCGTGTCGACACCGCCCAGGGTCACCTCGGCGGTGCGATAG